>DMMN01000216.1 GCA_003453835.1 Bacteroidota bacterium
GTTTCGTGGGCAATAAGTCAAGCTCAGGGTTACGTTCGATGAGCCGTCTCAACGAGAAAGTTGGAAGTGGGGACTGCGGCATGTGCTTCTTGCACAAGCCTAGTCCGAACGATTGACACGAAGGATGTCGCTCAGCGAAGCACGAATAAGAGAGTGATCTACGTCCTCAACAACTTGCACTTCTCCAATCCGGATCGGCAACACGAACCGCTTCTTGCCTGCGATCGACTTCTTGTCGTGGCTCATGAGCCTGAGTACGTCTGACGATCGCACATCTCCCCTTCTGAACTTCACCGGAATGCGACGGATCAACTGCACGATGCGATCATGAGCATCATCATGAATCAGGCCCATCTCACGGGCGATGTAACTCTCGGCCATCATGCCGAGCAGCACCGCCTCACCGTGCTTCAGGAGCTGGAAGTGACCGGCGGCTTCCAGCGCGTGGCCGACGGTGTGGCCGAGATTCAGCACCGTGCGAATTCCCGTTTCGCGCTCGTCCTTAGAGGTGATTTCCGCTTTCAACTCGCTGCAGCGCGTTTGCACATGCAGCACCGTCTCCGGGTCAAGGTCGAGAAGACGCTCGAGGTTCGACTCAAGATACGCAAAGAACCCAGCATCAAAGATCAAACCGTATTTGACGATTTCCCCGATCCCGCAGATGATCTCGCGTTTCGGGAGCGTGCGGAGACAATCCGTGTCGGTCCAGACAAACTTCGGCTGATGGAACGCGCCGATCATGTTCTTTCCGAGCGGGTGATTGACGGCGACCTTGCCCCCGATGGAGCTATCGACTTGGGCAAGGAGGGTCGTTGGCACCTGGACCAAGCTCAGCCCTCGTTGGTAAGTGGCGGCAACGAAGCCGGAGAGATCGCCGATGACGCCGCCTCCGAGTGCGACGACGGCCGACCTTCTGCCGACGCCTGACTTCAGCATCTCCGTGAAGATGGCGTTTGCCTGCCGAAGGCTCTTTTGTCGCTCACCGGGTGGAATTACAATCGATGTGACATTGAACTTGAATTCGCGGAGGTTCTTTCTGAATGCCTGCAGGTAGTACGGGGCAATGTTGGTGTCGGTGACGATGACGATACGATCGGGGATACCGTGGCCGGCGCACGTCTGTGCGAAGGAGGCAGTCATCGCCCTCCCCACGTAAATCGGATAACTTCGATCTCCGAGTGCGACGTCAATCTGGCGATGAATCAACTCTTCTCCTTGTTGGTAACTACTCAGTCGTTTGACCACGCTCGCTCCGCCGAAGCGACAGCGAGGCGAGCAGGCAGGTGCGTGCCATCAGTGGTTAGACGGCTTTTGTTTCGTTTTTTCGCCGAGCAGCTACCCTTATTGCTTGATAAGCCAACGCAATCTCCGGGCGATCTCATCCACGGTTGCGCCGACCTTCCTGTGCTCGGCATGAATGACGATGTCGGCCCGTCCGTAGAACTCCTCCCGACGACGCAGCAACTCTTCGATGCGACGTTGCATCTCCTCTTCCGACAATCGCTCGCCCTTCGCGTCCTTCAACATCGGACGATCCGTTTTGTGTTGAACCCGCTGGAGAATTTCCTCCGACGAGAGCTGCAGATACACGATGATGCCGCTGTTCCGAATCAACTGAAAATTCTCTTCATTCGCAATCGTGCCGCCGCCGAGGGAAACCACACAATGATCGAGAGCGGAAACTTCCTGCAGCGTGTTTCGCTCCAACGTGCGGAACACCTGTTCGCCGCTGGAGGCAAAAATCTCGACGATCCGCTTGTCCGCCTTCTTCTCGATGTATTTGTCGATGTCGACGAAGTCGAAGCCCAGCGTATTGGCAAGGATGGGACCGATCGTGCTCTTCCCGCTTCCCATGAAGCCGGCGAGGTACACCAGGTTCTTTTTGATCGGAGGGCGAATTGTCATGGTCGTCGGCGTTCGAAGGTCTTCGGTGGATGCCACGCAAACAAAAAAGCGAAAGAGCAAAGTGGGCTTGCCACATCGCGTTTCGCTTGTGGAAGTGAGAGAGTCGCTCAGAATAGATCAACGGCCAGGCCGATACTGAAGCTGAGCCCGTTGATATTGATCTTCGTCTTGAATGCGTCTTGCGGGAACGTCACCAGCGATCCGTCGTAATCGACCTTCGTTTCCTGGAATTTGCTCTCCGTCGTCACCTCCGGATCGCGGAATCTCATCTCCGCCCGCACCGCGAGGCCATCAAGCACCCGGTAATCGAAGCTGCTCTCGACATGAATCCCGAAGCTGACGGGATTGTTGACCTGCTGCGCGTCGACGTTTGCTACGGCAAAGATTCTCCGGGCATAGTAAGCACCCAGGCCACCCCCCATTGCAAGGCGAAGTCGTTGACTGCCAAGGGGGATAAACATGTTGGCGCCAAGCTCGATAGGCACAAGGCGATACCCCTCCGAAATCGGGAGCGAGCGCGGAGGGTTCCCGAATGCGATAACCTGCCTGCCGTCTTCGAAACGGGAGAGCAACTCAACGCTGAGTGCAATGAAGTAGTTGTCGGCAAAATCCTGGAACCGGATCTCGAGGCCACCGCCGTAGATATTGTCCAGAGCGAGATAGCGGCTTCGAATGTCGGGAGAAGGGGATTCCGGATNNCTCCCCCGAAGAGCTACGGAAAGGGACTGGTCACCGGACTGGGCAACCGAATCCCGTGCCAGGCTAGCGACAAAGACAAACGAAACGATGAATCGCCACATTTACGCCCCCAGGTATTCGGCAAGGTCGAAATGCTACTATCGGTAGAACTTGTCCCGGTTGTCTTCGATCTCGGCGTTCTCCCGCAGTGCGGTGAGCCAGTCGCTGAACAGCCTGTTCCGCTTCTCCTGCAGAATCTGTTCGCGCAGCGTCGCTCGCTCGCCGGCAAAGAGGGTCGAGTCGAATGGGGTCTTGGAGATCATCTTGATGATGTAGTACCCACGGGAGCCCTCTATCGGTTTCGAGATTCCGCCGGGACTCAACGTCATCGCCGTGCCGATAAACACGTTGTCTCTGCCTACGCCCGGCGGCGCATCAGTCGCCTTGAAGGGTCCCGTCTTCTGGGAGGTGGCGTTCAGCTCCGATTGGGCAGCGAGGATCAACTCGGTTTGAGGAGTTAAGGATCTGTGAAATGCGTCAACTTGCTCGCGCATTTTCTCCAGTTTCTTCTTCCGGATGACCTGCGAGCGAACGATTCCTTTCACATCCTCAAGCGGCCGGACTCCTTCCTCTCGAATTGTCGAGATCTTGAAGACCGCGATCCCGCCTGTTATCGTGAGAGGATCGCTGATCGCATCGAGATCCATCTTGAACGCAAAGTTCATCACCGCATCGTTGATCCCGATGCCGGGGATGACGGTCCCTTTTGTGAATTCGGAAGTCTCACGAATTTGGAACGAGCTGAATTCCGCGGATTTCTCGAATCCTTCGTCTTTGGCAAGCTCCGAGAAATTCTGAGCGCTTTCATAAGCGACATCGATGCTTTGCGGGCTGGCTTTGACTTTCATGGAAAGCGTTATGGTTTTGACCTCTCGATTGTCTCGGCCTGTGATCTTGATAAGATGCCAACCAAACTGGGTTCGAACGGGCCCGACGAGTNNCCCAGCCGCCGCGACCTGTCCACCCCAAATCACCGCCCGACTGGCTGTTGCTGAAGTCCTCACTGTTTTGTGCGGCGAGTGTGGCGAAGTCGGCCCCGCTCCGTAACTGCTTCAGGATGTCGCGTATCTTCCGGATTTTCGCCACCGAATCCGGCCCGGCGACGGCATTCAAAAGAACATGACTGGCTCGAACGAACTCCGCACTCCCTTTTTTCTCATCAACCACTTTGATCAAGTGAAAGCCGTCGAAGTCCTTCACCGGCCCGACAATCTCCCCCTTTTTTGCCGAAAACAAGACATTTTCCTTGACGCGCGAGAGCTCTCCGTGCTTTACCCATTTTTCCTCCCCGGGCAGCTCGGAATATGTCTTCGCAACTTCTGAAAAATCCATGCCCGACTTCGCTTGATCGAGGAGGCGATTCATCTCATTGACGACAGTTGCCGTATCCTCGCTGGTCGCGGCAAGATTGAAGAAGACGTACTTCAACTTCCGCGCAGCCCGGACTTTGAAATCTTCCTGGTTTGCATTATAGTGCTTCTCAACATCGTTGTCGGTGACGGTTACAAGTGAGTCCGGGATGAATCGATTGGGATCAAAGAGAACATACTCGGCATCCATCGTCACGCTTTTGTCGCCGTAGCGCTGCTTAAGCTCGCCGTCGGTCACACGTGTGGAGGCAAAGAGAAGACTTTGCAGCTTCTCCACTCTTCGTTGACGACGAATATCTCGCTCGACTTGGATCCATGCTTCCCTGTTCTGCGGATCGGCGACTGCGCGATCGTACGCCGCCCTGTTAAAAACACCGAGGGAATCTTTGAACTGATTGGCAACCATCTCCGGAGGATTGGCACCCAGAAGGATTTCGCGGACTTCGTCATCCGTGACGGTGATGCGGAGGCGATCCAATTCCTGCTCGACGAGTGTCTGCTGGACAANNCTCCTCGTCCGGCTCCGATCCTGACTGTTTGCGGATGCTCTCCGTTTGTTGGCGCACCAATTCTGAAAAATTACGGTAGGAGATGCTTACTCCATTCACAATTCCGATCTCGTCACCGGTTGCTGAGCCGGGCTTGCGATCCGTAATGTCCATTCCCCAGTCGAGAACGATATAGACGATGAAGAAGACCGCGAACACGGCGAAAGCTTTGGTGAGGTTATTTCTGATTTGCGTCATTAACGGCATAGCAA
>DMMN01000274.1 GCA_003453835.1 Bacteroidota bacterium
GCAAGGCGAACAAGTACATCGATCCCGCTATGAGGAACACGACAAAGTAGCTCCCTGTCCATTCAAGGATGTAGCCGACAATCTTCGCGATCAACATGCCCCCGACCGCTCCGGCCATACCACCGATGCCAACCACCGATCCCACCGCGCGCCGCGGAAACATGTCAGAAACGGTCGTAAAAAGGTTGGCCGACCATCCCTGATGCGCCGCCGCTGCCAACCCGACGAGCCCAACAGCCATCCAGAGATTGGATACCTGGGACGCAAAAACGATCGGCACGACTGACACGGCACAGATCAACATCGCGGTCTTTCGACCGGCGTTGACGCTCCAGCCGCGCTTGATCAACGCCGAAGAAATCCATCCGCCACCGACGCTGCCAATATCCGCAATGAGATAGATCGCGACAAGCGGAAGTCCGACGTTGAGCAGCGTGATTCCATGGTTTTTATGCAGAAAGTCCGGGACCCAGAACAAGTACAGCCACCAGACGGGATCGGTCATAAACTTCCCCACTGCGAACGCCCAGGTTTGCCGGTGCGGAAAGAGCTTACTCCATTTGATTTTTGTGGTCGGTTCCGGCGGATCGCTCCTGATGTGTGCGAGTTCCGCTTTCGACACTCTTGGATGGTGTTCAGGCTGTTCATACATCAGCAGCCAAAACACGAGCCAGATGAACCCTATGGAACCTGTTACAAGGAATGCCCATTCCCAGCCATAGGTGATCGTAATCCACGGAACGATAAGAGGCGTCACGACGGCCCCGACATTTGTGCCGGCGTTGAAGATGCCCGTTGCGAGGGCGCGCTCCTTTTTGGGAAACCACTCTGCAACCGTCTTGATCGACGCAGGGAAACTGCCAGACTCACCGAGTCCGAGCGCAAACCGCGCCGCAGAGAATCCGAAGACTGTTCGCGCCAAGGCGTGCGCCATCGCCGCGAGGCTCCAGAAGACAATGGCGAAGGAGAATCCCTTCTTCGTGCCGACCCAATCCATCATCCTGCCCACCACCAGGAGGCCAATGGCATAGGCAAGTTGGAACGAAAGGACAATATCGCTGTAGTCGATCTCACTCCAATTCATTTCTGCCGCCAGGGTCGGCTTGAGGATGCCGATGACCTGACGATCGATATAGTTGATTGTCGCTGAGAAGAAGAGCAAGGCACAGATAGTCCATCTGTAATAACCGATTCGTCTTTTCTGCGTCGTGGGCTCTACCATATCATGATCATCCTTTGCTCAATGAATGAGGGTTGCCGGTTGGAAGCCAGGTAGTCTTCCGTTGCAGTCTACGCAAACGGGAAATAGCGCTTTGCATTGTGGTAGCAGATGTCTGCAACGATCCCGCCGACGAGCTTCAAATCGTGAGGGATCAACCCCTGCTCCATTTCTCTTCCCAGGATACGGCAAAGCAACCTGCGAAAGTACTCATGCCGCGGAAACGAAAGGAAACTTCGCGAATCGGTCAACATGCCGATGAATTGACTCAATACCCCCATGGTCGACAGCGCCTCCAGATGCCGCGTGATGCCGTCGATCTGATCGAGGAACCACCATGCGGATCCGTACTGGATTTTGCCGGCAATCCTTCCATCCTGGAAGCTGCCGATCATCGTAGCCATGAGCTCGTTGTCGCGAGGATTGAGATTGTAGAGGATCGTTTTGGGCAACCTGTCCGAAGAGTCGAGGCGATCGAGAAACTTCGCCAACGGTCTGGCAATCTCGAAATCACCGATGGAATCATATCCGGTGTCGGGACCAAGCCGGCGTTTCATCCGCGCGTTTGTGTTGCGGAGAGCTCCGAGGTGGAGTTGTTGTACCCATCCCTTTTCATGATCCATGATCCCGAACTCGTACATGAGTGCCGACTTAAACTTGCCGGCGGCTGTTGGAGCCAGTTTCTCCCCCTTGCGGAGCTTTTTCAAGAATCCGTCGAGTTCGGATTGCGTGTAATCGTCTCCATAGGCCGTTTCGAGGCCGTGATCGGAGAGCCGGCATCCATGGGCGTGGAAGTAGTCGTGCCGTTTGCGAAGGGCCTGCACGAGCGACTCGAAGTTTTTGATCTCACAATGTGAAACGGACGCGAGCTTGTTCAAGTACTCATTGAAGCTTGGAGGATCTTCCACTTCCATAGCCCGGTCGGGCCGAAACGCCGGGATCATACGGACATTTCTGCTTCGCCCGTTTCCAAACAACTCATGGTATTCCAGAGTCTCTATGGGATCATCCGTGGTGCAGACGACTTCCACGTTCATCTTCTTCAGGATTCCCTGAGTGGAAAGCTCAGGTGTAGCGAGTTTGGCGTTGCAGCGCGCCCAAATTGATCGCGCCGTGGCCGCATTCAAGAGCTGGCGCTTGACGCCGAACAGCCGGTTCAACTCGAGATGCGTCCAGTGGTACAGCGGGTTACGAATCGTCCTGGGAACAATCTTGGCCCACTGCTCAAATTTTTCCCAGTCGGACGCTGAGCCGGTGATGTAGCGTTCATCAACGCCGCACGAGCGCATCGCTCGCCACTTGTAGTGGTCACCCGAGAGCCAAATCTCCGTTAGGTTTTTGAAGGTTCGATTTTCCGCGATATCCTTCGGTGAAAGGTGACAGTGGTAGTCGATGATTGGCTGCGATTCGGCATACGTATGATATAACCTCGAGGCGGTCTTCGTATCGAGCAGAAAATCTTCGTGAATAAACAGCTTGCTCATTCCTTGTCTCCGAGTTGAATATTTCCGACCGTCTGCCACCGAGCATACCCGGAGAGGCGGTCGTCCGATTGCATCGTCTCGCGGCTAGATCGTCTTCGGGAACAACGGCTGAATATGCTTAACAAAGAGGTTTTCCACAACATGTTGTTCGATGGACGTTCTTGATTTCAGCATTCCCTGTTTGAATTTATCTCCCATTTCAGCCGCTACCCGAAATGCAATGTGGACAAGCTGCCGGAAATCGCGGTTGAAACGCGGATCGCGCTGATTGTGCCTGAGAGCCGCGATAAACTCCTCCGCGGACCACCGCATGACAGCCGCGGGCGAGGGGAGTTTGTTCATTTCAATTTCGACGACGGTTTCATAGGGCTTTCGTAGTTCCTCGATGCGATCGTAGGCTTGAGCGTAAATCTTCTTCGCAATGCCCAATCCCTCCTCTTCAGCGGCAAGCCCCGAGACTTCCTCCAGCCACGTCGTACCGGCCGTCTTCAGGTGAATCCCCGCTTCGGTTTTGGCCAGAACTGCATTCATGAGCGGATAGAGGGAGAATTTATCACTCCCCGAATGGATGCTGAGCTTCAGGTTCTCGGGAAGGGCAAACTTCGTCGTCGCGAGCGACACGATGGCAACGTCGTCCTTGAACTCGCGCCCGAATGCAGTGACATCGCCGACGTAATCGACTCCTTTCAGAAACTTGCCGCAGAACTTCGGGGCGATGGTCTGAACGGCCACGCCTTCGCCAGCCAGTCCGGCGAGGAGAAGATAGAGTTCGACGGGCGTTTGCGGTTCGGTCGCTTCGTCGACTGAGACCTCCGTAACAAAGGGACGTGTTCCCTTCGCCCCTTTGAGGTAGGCAAATATCTTTCCGGCTTCACGAACTGCGACGAGGTAGTGTCCGGCAAACCTATGGAGGTCCGCCGCCGTAACGGCAAGACTGCCGTCAAGATCCGGATGTTGCAGTCGCCCAATCGCCGGTGAAACAGAATCCACAAATGATTGGACGTCGTCATCGGAGGCCTGCTTGCCGATGAAATCCGCTACGTCCAGCGTGAAGAAATCGCATGCTTCGATGAATCGGTCGACCGTCTTCAAGCCGACGTGGTCGGCATCGACGAAGTATGAGCGATTCCACCCCTCCTCGCGCGCTGCCTCATCTGCCGCCTGTCGCGTTGAAGAAGGCTCGGTGCCGACGAGGGAATGTTCCCGATTCGATTTGTTCCACACCGGGGTCAGCTCGATTCCTTCGTTCAATGCCGCCTTCAACGCGCGCAATTGTGCCCTCCCCTCTAACCCAAACCTGTCACCTATTCCAATCGAGTACTTTCCGAGAACCATCTGTTCCCTATCCATAATGTTCAGCCTCACTTCTTGCTTATGCCCACCATCCTAGAACGTGAACTCGTTACGTCTCTTCCTCACACTTTCAAATCAATAGAACAAAACGTTCCCGCACAATTGTCGAGACCCCGCTTCACTGTCCGTTCCCTTCATTCCCGAATCATTGAACAACGACGGTCAGCGCTTCACAATCTGAATGCGTAGCGGCTCATTCAGTAGACGCGCCCGTTTCGCCAGATAGTCGTTCCAGTCGTCTGCGGTCGCAAAATCACTGCTGCGCGTCCATCCCGCCCCTCCGTAGTACGTGAAAGGCTTTCCCATCTCCCCTGTGCCAAGTAGAAGAAGGTGAATCGCGTCCTCCCTCTTCTCACGGAAGAACCGGGTCGGCAACACGATCCCGGTTCCCAGAGATCCGTTTTCCGCCTTGTCATTCACGGCCCCCCAGAGACTCACCGAGTGGCTTTTGGAATCAAATGAACCTGTCACGCCGACACGCTTGACGATTCCCGCGGCGACGACCATCCTGCCGGTGCCGCCGGTGTACGTTACGTCGATCTTGTTCAAATTGGACCCCGCATCAAGCGAGATTCGTTTGATCTCTTTGGTCTCTCTTCCTGCGTAGATGACGGGATGGTACTCCAACTCAAAGATCGCCCTCAACGGCCCGGGGGCGATAATCCGGTATCGCGCAAAGACGCCGGGCTGAACAAGCGAGTCGTTCGACCAGAGCGCACAGCTCCCGGCCCCCAGCGTCCTGCCGACGGCAAAGAAGTCCGCTCCTTCTCCTGTGTCTTCGTGATAGGTATCCTTGCCGGGTGCGCTCCCTTCGCTTTTCTTGTACCACTTTTCCACGATCAGGTACCGAACTCTCTTTGTCCAGACATCGATTCCATTGCTCACGTCTTTTGCGAGGGCAGGTCCATACACTCTGAACGCTACCCTGTCGTTCTCCCAGGCAACGTCTTCGCGTGGCAACACGAACCGCACATCAGTCAATGACACACCGGGAATCGGGGATGATTCTCTTTTCGAGAGCACAAAGGACTTCGATTCGCCGGCCTTGAAGTCGGATCGGAAAAGAATTTCTTCCGGTATTCCGTCGGTGTTGTCGTCAACCGTCTGGACGATGAGCTCTTTGTTCGAAGTTGCATCCGTCACCGTGAGATGTGCGGGTGCAAAGGATGGCGCTGCGGCGATGATCCGCTGCCATTGAACCGCGATCATCTCCTCCGTTCGATCGATGTCAGACGGGTTGGTAACGCGAATCTCGAATTGTTGTGCCTGANNCATCGATTCGCCAATAGTATGTTGCCTTCGGATTCAGCCTTTCCGGTCGATACACGTTTTCCGTGAGACGTTGCCTGAATCCCGGTGGATTGCTTTCGCCGAAGTACAAAAGATGTGCAACGGCATCTCTCGACGGCGTCCATCTCAATTGCGGCGAGTGTGCCTCTACGTCGCTCGACTTATCCCTCGGCTTCGGCAACCACACAAAAGGAAGGACGGCAGGCATGGTCTCCTCAGGATCCCATCTCCCCGCAAACGTCCACTTCGGCGTGATGTCACTCTCTTTGGGAGCACCCTCCGCTTCGGAAAGGTTGTCCTTAAACCAATCAAAGTCCCCTCCCTCGCGATGGCAGTTGAAAAAGTAGGAGCGGGCTCCCCACATCCACGGTGCTGGACTGGATGGCGGACGATAAATCGAGCGGTTTACCATGTTCCTTGAGAACGTGCAGTTGATGAGGTAGAATTGGCCGTCCCGATGGTTTCGCCCTAACGGAAAACCCGGCACGCCGTCGAACGACGAGCTGCGAATGACGAATTTCTGGTCTTTGTCCATGCTTCCATCGTGCCAAATGCTCGCAGAGAGGTTGTGGCCGAAGAACTTGCTGTCAGTGACGTAACACCACCCTCTCGGGCAGACAAAGTCAACCCATCCCTCAAAGTAGCAGTTGGCGTGATAGTACATACCGTTTTCGCGGTTCCAAAGGCTGACCGTATCACCGCCGTCGGCAAGGACGTTGCAGTTGACGATAATGACCCGCGTGCCGCCTCCGCGGATCGCGAATTGGTGTTTGTTATCGCCGAAGAGCGATCCATAATTGTTGTGCACTGTGAGATTTGCAAGGGTGATGTCCGTTGCGAGCGAATCAATGTTCACCACGCCCGCTCCCCAATCGCTCCCATGGTGATCCCGATTCCATGTCTCGCGGAGCTCGGCGTAGACGATACGAGTGCTATCCCGATCCTCACCAACGAGCGTGATGAAGTTATTCGAGATCCACAGCTTCTCGCGATATATCCCGTTCTTGATAAGGATGACAACGTTCCGGGAGTTCTTCGCCGGAACAGAATTGATCGCCTCCTGAACTGTGCGGAAATTTCCACTTCCATCGGCAGCGACGATGATGTTCGCACGTTCTGCGGCCTCCGCTTTCATCAACATGAGGGCAGATAGAAGCGCGGGACACAAGAGGTAACGGATCAAACTATGAAAGAACTGCAAGTTTCGCAAGAACGATTTCGTCGTAATACCCTTCATGAATGCAGATCAGACTCACCTCTTGCGTCGGTGGCAACGCGACAAGCTGGTTCTCGTTGTGTTGTCTTGCGGAGAAACAGAAGCATCCGATCGCTCGGGAGAGGATCGGATGCCTCCGTGCCCCAAAACATTGAATTATCGTACGAGCGTCATCTTCTTCGAGAGCACCTGATGAGAAGAAGATAGTCTGTAGACGTAGACGCCCGAGGTCAGTCCAGAAGCGTCAAACTCTACCGCGTGCTCACCTGCGAATCTTGATTCGTCGACAAGCGTAGCGATCTTCCGTCCCAGCAAGTCAAAGATCTCGAGTCTGACCTTTGCTTCTTGCGGAAGCGTGTAGACGATCTTCGTCGATGGATTAAACGGATTCGGGTAGTTCTGTTGAAGTGTGAATGATGTGGGAACGACCGTACCACCGGGCTTTTCGACGGAGGTTCTCGGATCTACCAACCATTGAGCCTTCCTCGCGGGAAACCAGTTGAGATCGCCAACGGGGTAACCGCCGATTGCGCCTGAGTACGCCGCCGAGCTGGTTGGATATGTGCAGTCGAGTGTGTCATCAAAATAGAGCCAGCCTCGGCGATCGAAATCAAACGATTTGTTCCATGCCGCGCTTGGCGTGTTCTTTGATTTGTTGCCACCGCTTGGCGAGCGGTACCAACGGTTCATCTTTGACATCACGGCGGGGATGTTGTTCAGCTTCAGGCTTATTTTTTTGAACGCGTTGACCGAATCCGCTCCCAGTCTTCTATTGAGGTGCCAGGTGAGTGGGGATCCCTCGCCGGTCACGCCGGCAGCCGCATAGTCACTGAAAAACTTCTGTCCGGAATCCGAAATGGCGTAGTAGTTGTTCGAGATGGTCCACCGCGTAGTGTCGTTGGGCGCCGTAAAGACCCAGACTATTCTGGAGCCGCCGAATTGGTCCCGTTCACCGTGGTTGAGAAACTCGGCCTGACGAACGGCGTCCGTGTCGTTGCCGAGGGAGAAGGGATCGATCATCAGGTTGTTTGTAATCAGCGCACGTTTGCCCATGGAGCCGAGAGAAAGCAACCCGTGATAGGACATGCCGTTGACGAGAGTATTCTGGTTGAATCGAAGGTAGTGGATCGGGCCGGTGCCGGCCAGGGGGTTGCTGAAGTTATAGTGACGAATAACTCGATCCTGCCAATTGACGAACGTGCAATGCTCGAAGATCACCGTATCGGCAGACGCATCACGCAAATCAATTCCCTTCCCCGCGCCAAGGTTTGATCTTCCCAAATATCCCATGTTGGCAAACACGCTATTTGTGACCTTAACGAGTTTTACCGCGCCATCCGTCCGAATATGATTACCGTTGGAGTTTGTGATGATGCAGCTATCGATGGTGATTTTCGCGCCGGCACCCGCGGTGGGAACATTCAGAAGTCCGCCCTGTAGATTGTTGAGGTTTGTGTCAATCGGCTCGAAATATCCCGTGAGGATAAGGTTCTTGAATACCAGATCGCCCCGCAGGTCAATGAAATTTCCCGGTGGATTTGCAGGATTTGTCCCCGAGCCGGTCGGGTATAAGTAGATCACCGGTCGCGTTCCGGCGCTGTCGTTCGCCCTCATCCTCAGTGTTTGGCCGGTATTGACTCGGAATGTTGCATTTGCGAGGTACGCTCCACCTCGCTGCAAGAGATAGACACGGTTGGCGGGAATCCCTCGGTTCGCCGTTGTGTCGGCTGAGATCTGCGCGTTGAGAAACGATCCGGCGCTCCCGTCATACGGCTTCAGGCGCAGCACAGATTCCTGTCCGACCGCCAGAAGCGGAACAAACAGGAAGAGAAGAAAGCAATGGCATCGTATCGTGACCATAATGACCTCCACGAGATTTGATGAGTGAATTGTGGGTTAAGGTAGCATGTCAACACGAAGGGAATTCAAGATTTCAGCTTCAACGTTTTGCTCCCCGCTAGAGTGTGATTCTCACGCCGAAATCCGCTGTACGTCCGAACCGTTCGCTTGTATTGAGGAGATTCCATCCTCTCGTTCGATTCAGGATGGAATTTCTTTCCTCCACATCTGTAAGGTTTACGATGTTAAACATAAGCGAGATGTTTTCCGTCAGTTGGTGTCTCAATGCCAGGTCCCATCGTGTGAAGCTGTTGACAATTTGGTCGCTGAGGCCGCTTGCAGAGAAAGACTGGTTGAACTCCGCCTGATGAAAAACCGAGATGCGCGCCGAGAAGTCGCCGTAGTCGTAGCCGATGGAGATGTTGCCATAGAACTCCGGTTGTCCCTCCATCTTTTGCTTCGTTTCCTTCACCACGCTGCTGTAGATAGGGATCTTAACCGGAAAACCCGGGATCGTCGTGTAGGTCGTTTCAACATCGGTTGAGATAAGATGTGTTTCCGAGCGAACGACCGAAGCGTTGTAAGAGAGAATGAAGTTCCGGAGAAGGCCTGGCATGAAATTGAAATTCATCTGATGCTCGAACTCGAATCCCCAGACACGCGTCGGCTTGGACGCGTTGTAGGGAACGGTGAGAGCGTATTGTGTCCCTCCTGCAAAAGGGCTCTTCCAGGTGAGTCCGAGACTATCGATCAGATTGTTTCCCATGGTACTGGCCCGATTCAGAACATGGTACATATTGCGAATCTCCTTGTAGAAGGCGGAGACGGAAATCAGCCCGATGGTGTTGCCGAAGAAGGAGGTGTTCACCTCATAGTTCCACGCCTTGGAGGTCTTGAGACCTGGATTACCGAGCAGGAGACTGACGACTCCTCCTCCGCCTTGAGCAACGTATTTCTCGAGGCGCAGGTTGAAATCGGGTCTTGCGACGGCCCGATAGGCGGCCAAGCGTACATTCAGGAATTCAGTGGGTCTGATGGTCACATGGAGATGCGGAAGCCAGATGGTCTCTGTATGCGAAGCGGAAGTATCCCGGATGGAACCACTGGGGATCGGAAAACCTCCAAGCGAACCGGGAGAGAATTTCGAGCGGTAGTCGTTCGTTTCCTGTTCGAGACGCACGCCGGCGATGGCAGTCACATCCCGGCCGACGTTCAGCGTATTCATCAGGTAACCGGCGGAGACGACTTCCGTGATGTCGTAGTAGTCCGTTTCCACGGCGGGATTGTCGTAGTATTCCGGACTTCGTCCCAGCCCGTCGACACCATCCTTGTTGAGTTCGTACCATAATCGCAGGGCATCCCTGTTTACCATCGGTTTCAGGTTGTACTTGTCAGAGAGATCCCGGTAAGCGGGACTCGGATCAAGGAAGTCCGAGGCAAACGGATTCCGGCTAAGCCCGCCGGTGGATTCGAATCGCTGGAAGAAGGTATCGACCCATGTTCCTCTGAAGTTTTTCTTCTTCCACGTGCCGTCGGGCATTCTCGTGTAGTCCCGCCAGTAGCCGAGATAGTACGGTGCGTATAATTCTCCGCTTTCTTTGGACCGACTCTTGTGTCGATATTTTCCCCCTATCTTGACTTCACCGGAGATGAGATTTCCGATCGTATAGTTCTTCGTGAGGTCCAGAAACGTCGTCCGCTCCCTGTCAAGGTTCTTTTCATCCCGATAGTACGCGTTATTCAGATAGGCAACGCCGAAGTTGTTTAGCGCAAAACGTATGAGCTGTTCCGGTTGGTCTTTCACCGAGGGTGTGCTCTGCATTCCGGAAATGCGTGCGCCGCTGGTCGGATCGAGGAACGACGGTTCCAGGAAATCGATGGCGTAGTCATACGGGAATTCGGATGCGGACTGCGCAAAGGAGAAGCCCCAATGGATGTCCAATCCTAAGAGATGGTTGGTTCCTTGCACAGAGCTGTTCAGGGTATTGATCTCCTGTTCCCTATCCCGGGCGGCGTAAGTCACCAACACTCCGGTGCCATGTGGATAGTTTCGTGTCGAGAAGAGGTAATCTCTTCTTGTTCTATTGTAGATGGCGTTGATCTTCACCGTTCCGCTATCGGGTGTGTCAAGATCCAGAAGAACGCCGAGGCCGTTCCGAGTGCGGATCTCGTCTGTAAATTCCAACAGGAAATCCGTAATCTCATAGTTGTTGCCCCCATCGAGACCCTGGTTATAATCGACGTTGATCCTTTCGTTGCTCCTATTTCGTCTTTCGAGATTTCCCGTTACTTGAACACCGAGCATTTCGTCAAAGAATCGTTCTCCATATCGTAACGCGAAATCGTACTGATCGTACGCATTCATCAGATTGTTGTAATCCCCCCGCGCATCCAATCGGAGCAAGCGTTCAGCCGGCGCTTTTCGTGTCACTAAGTTGACGCTTCCGGCAATCGCGTCAGCGTCGGCATCAGGCATCAGCGCTTTGTACAACTCCACTCCGGCCAGCGAGCCCTGCGAGATCGTGCTCAGATCGACCCCACGCGCATCAGCGTCCGTCGGGGGGATCTTGATTCCATCAATCATCACCGTACTGTACTTATCGCTCAGCCCACGGAGGACAACCTTGTTTGCCTCGCCACCGGAACGAAGGATGGACACGCCGGGCAACCGACCGATTGCCTCGGCCGCATTGACGTCCGGCAATTCTTGTATCTTCTCCTCAGAGATGACGTTCACGATAGTGTTTGAAGTGAGCTGTTGATTGATGGCAGCCACCTGACCCCGTGCTTGAGCCGTAACAACCACTTCAGCGCCTATGATAACGTCGGGTATCAAGTGTGCGTTGAAGAGAGTCACTTTGTCATCAGCGACAAAGATCTCGATTTCCTTTGGCTTGAATCCTATGTAGGAGACTCGAAGCCGGTAGGTGCCGGCCGGGATTCTGGCAATTCGATACTCGCCTTCTCGGTCCGTCGCCGCGCCCAGGGCCGTGCCCACCAAGTAGACGTTTGCTCCAATCAAGGGTGTATTGCTCAAAGAATCTGCCACAAGACCTTGGAGAGACCCCTGGCCAAATACGTCGGTCGGAACCAGCACGATGAAGAAGCCGAGCAAGACCATACGGGGAGAGGATAGTTTCATTTGATTCGAACTCCTTCCTTAGTCCTCAGGATTGTTCTGGATCTGCGTTTCACGTGTCAGATGATCATGATGGCGATAGACGTTGTCACGATCGCAGTACGAGGATCGTTCATACGATTCAACGCGTTCGTCTTCTCGCAGCGGTTCCCTTCTTGATACACGTCTTACAGAGTACCAAATTCGTCGGCAGCTTGATGTGTTGAGGCACGAATTGGTCTTTCTTCCGAATATTCTCAAGCGTCAACTCCAACGCTTTTCGACCGAGTTCACGAGTGGGCTGATCGACATAGCTCATAGGGGGAGCGAGGAATCGATTGAATCCGCTATTTCCGAAGGAGATGATGTCGATGTCGTTCGGAATTCTCATGCCGAGTTCTTCGACGGCCCTATAGACTCCGAGGGCTACGGGAAACGTTACCGCAAGAATGAATTCTGGAAGCCGTCCGGATTCGTACAGGGTCATGAAGCCTTTGTACCCATCCTCCTCACCGAATCCTCCGTAGACGATCCACTCACGATTCGTGTGCACCCCGTAGCGCTTCAAGGCCATCTCGAACCCCCTGCACCGCTCTCTCCCGATATTCGTGTGCTTGTAGCCGGCAAGGTGTGCCAGCTTTCTGTAACCGATGTTGATTGCTTGCTCCGTGGCGGAGAATGCCCCCGCGCAGTCATCTGCCACCACGGTGTTGAATCCGTCGAGACCCGGCACACGATCCATGAAGACCAGAGGGACTCCCCGTTTTCTTGCCTCTTGGAAGATGGAATAATCCCGCGTCTGCTCTGAGAGTGATACAATAAGCCCGTCGACTCGCATGGAGAGGAGGGATCGGATGTGGCGCAGCTCGCGCTCGGAGTTCTCCTGCGAAACGGTCAGGATAATCTCGTAGTTGTTTTCGAACGCCGCATCATAGATGGCCTCGATCACGGACGAAAAAAAGAAATGCGCGATCTTCGGGACGATGACGCCGATCGTGTTCGACTTCATCGAGGAAAGGTTTCTCGCCATGAAATTCGGATAGTAGCCGAGATTTTGAGCGACGAGTTCGATCTTTTTCGCCGTCTCTGCCGAGATGTCGGGGTGACCGCGCAAGGCTTTCGAGACGGTCACTTTTGAGACCTTTACTTTCTTCGCGATGTCGTCGAGCGTTACTTGAAATCCTTTCATGGTATGTTCTTTCGGAAGTGAGGGAAGACGCAACTGGAGATCATCGTCCGAAGCCACATGACTCCCCTGTTAGAAATACCGAGAATTGAACAAGGGTTCATTTTGAAATGAGAACATTGTCGGTCGGCGCCCATCTCTTTTGCCATCGGGGATAGTCTCGCCGCAACACTTGCGCGGGCCAATCTCCAAGCCAGCCATAGTTGTTCCGACGCTCACTCGTGATCTCGGAAAGGTCGTAGCGAGGAATGCCGTCACGGCCTGAAAAGAACGGCCGGTTGGTTTCAATCTCATAAAAGCGCGCCCAGAGCGACGGAGCGTTCGGATCCTTCACCACTACCTTGTCCGTTCCCTCCGGTGCCGTTGGATCCGGCACTTGGACGACCCTCAATCCACTGAGGCGTGATCGGTCAAACCAACGAATCGCACTCTGAACGGACGTGACAACGGCCGGGCTCGGGTTGTCGAATCTCATCAGGAACTTGACGATACCGACGCTCTCAGCCCCGCTCAATGAGGCAAGCTCATACGTTCTCGCCGGCGAGGGAGAAAAGTCGTGCTCGTCGTGCTGTGCGCACCAAACGGTAAGCGTCCCCTTCACTCTTACCTGACACTTCAAGATGCATTCGATCCCCCGTTCGACCGCCTGCCTCGCCTTGGCACGTCGAGCCTCGTCAACAAATGCAAAGTCGGCCTTCCGATCCACGATGTCCTGCAACAAATTCATCACACCGATCATCGCATCGTCATTGAACGTGATGCGAGTGTAGTAGCCCGGGATGAGCGGATAGAATTGCGGCCAGCCGCCGTTCGCGTATTGCGCCGCGAAGAGGTAGTCCAGCCCCCTCCGCAAACTCCCCGCAAATCGCTCATTGCCGGTGGACGTGAACACCTTCGCGAGATAACGCATCTGCGTAAACGTTGCACCGTTGTCGATCGTGGCCGACGGATGGGCCGGATTGCGAGCCAGTCTCTCCTTTGCGCGCGGTGTCAGTGCCCGCGCCATATCGATGTCCTTAGGCCAACCTCCGTTGTCGCGCTGATAGGCCAGGACGTTATCGGCGATACGAATCGCCTCATCGCTTGCGTACCATTCTTTTTTCTGATGAAGACAGGCATCCCACGAGATCTGTTTTGCCCTTTCCTCTCCGCCGATGGCTTGCTGCGTGTATCGGGGCCCCGCAGCCAACGGTGCTGCGATCACGATCGAGACCATCAGTATCTCGAAAGAGATGATTCGACATGAATGGGCGTTGATCGTTCTCCACATGGTTCTACCTTCGCCTGGATCCTTTTTCCAGCTCTAGCGCTCCGAGGATGAACGGGCCAACTCCTTTGAAATCATTCGTCCGTTGCGGCTCGCTGATGTAGTATTCAAAGCTGCCATCACGATACGGATTGCCACCCAATCCGCCTACCTGGCAGACGTGATGGAGATTGATCATATCGCCGTCCTCGATTGTTACAAGATTTTCGAGAACGCCCTTGAATGATTCGGCGGCGACTACGAAAAACTTAGGATCGAGATATCCTTTCAACGCACCCTTGGCAAATGCATACACAAACATGCAGGAACCCGACGCCTCGAGGTAATTGCCGGCGCGCGTTCCCTGGTCGATGACCTGGTACCAGAGGCCGGTCTTGGAGTCTCGAACATTGAGCAGTGCGGTCGAGAGGCGCTCCAGGATCGACACGATTTCTCGACGTTTCGGGTGGTTCTGCGGGAAGGAATCAAGCACATCGACCAGTGCCATCGCGTACCATCCCATGGCGCGACTCCAGAAATGAGGGGATCGTCCGGTCAAGGTATCCGCCCACCGTTGTTGCCGGCTCTCATCCCACCCGTGATAGAGGAGTCCCGTTTTCGCGTCGCGCGTGTGGTTCTCTATGAAGATGAATTGGTTCGCGATGTCGTCCAATGCAGCAGAGTCATTGAACATCGTCGCGTATTCGGTGTAGAACGGCTCCGCCATATAGAGGCCGTCCAGCCACATCTGGTACGGATAGATTTTCTTGTGCCAGAACCCTCCTTCGTTCGTTCGGGGGTGGTTCGCAAGTTGTTTTCGCAAGGTATCGGCTGCAAACTTGTACTTGGGATCCTTCGTCTTCCTGTAAAGCGTCAGGAGTTGCCTTCCGGTTGCGATGTTGTCGATGTTAAACGTATGATACTCGTATGTTCGGATGGAACCGTTCTCGGCAACATAGAGATCGATGTTGTTCTTCATATAGGAGAAGTACTTCTCGTCTCCCGTGGCCTTCCAGAGTTGGTGGAACGCTTCGAGGATCAATCCTTGCTCGTAAGTCCATCGACCGCTCTTGGGATCGCCGGCATACGAAATCGTATCGGGGTGCCGGCGCATGAACGAGTCGGCAATACGAACGGACCACAGCTTCTCCAGCGAGACAAGTTGCCGAGCGGCGGTCGCCTGTCCGGAGGCAGGCTCTGTCGAACCAAGCACACTGACGAGCGTGAGAAGAAATCCGAATACTCTTCGATGTTCTCTGGTCATGGGTTCTCTCCAGGTCACGGGGGTGCTAGAGCAGTATCGATGACTTTATCGGTAACTGACGTTAATGTGAAAATTGATGATTGTCAATAGTTTTTTCCAAGAAAATCTCTTGTCACCCGGGAGGGGGGAGAAGTTTGGCTGCGATGCCAAGCGAGGTGTCCCATTCCCGGACCAATCATCGTGGGGAAAGGAGAATTACGGAAAGGAAGGACAAAAGAACGGGCGAGGAGCGGCCGAGAATGAGAGCACCAGAAGCTGCGTTTGCCTACGATTCTGAGATGCTTCTTCGTTGACCGTAGCGAGCGCCTGGCCCATGCTTGCGGAAAAAGTGTCGCTCCAAGAGAGATTTCCTGACAGGGCGGGCGGAGAGATTCACTAATAGTGTTTCGCCTGCAATGCGGGCAATGTGCTCCAGTGCGATGGAGTTTTCTACCGCCTCATCAACCGTACTTCCCCATGTGAACGGGCCATGCCCCGCAACCAGTACACCGGGGATGTGATGTGGATTCAATTGTCTGAAACGCTCAACGATGACACGGCCGGTGTTTTTCTCATAGTCGATCCCAAGTTCCTTTTTCCGGAGATCTCGCGTGCACGGTACGGCCCCGCAAAAATGATCGGCATGTGTTGTGCCGAATGGAGGGATCTCGCACCGGGCCTGAGCCCAGGCCGTTGCGTGCGGGCTATGACAGTGAACGATCCCGCCAATCTTGCTGAAAGCTCGATAGAGCTCGAGATGCGTGGGTGTATCACTGCTTGGCTTCAACTTGCCTTCGACGACTTCGCCCGTCTCAAGAGAAACGACAACCATTTGTCCCGGCCGCATCGCGCGGTATGGAACGCCGGACGGTTTGATGACCATCAGTCCTTTTCTTCGGTCGACGGCGCTGACGTTTCCCCAGGTCAGAACAACTAAACCGTCGCGCACGAGGTTTCGATTCGCCTCGCAGACTTGCTTCTTCAGATGTTGAAGCATGGCTTCTCACTTTCTGGTGTGTATCGGAACTTCAATGAGTTGCATGGCAACGTTGACCTGGCGATCGCTCTTTGATTTCGGTCTTTCTTCGACGTGTGAGGACTACCGATGACGATAAACCTCCCAGCCCAGATATGTCGTCAACGCGTCCTCGATGGCATCGGCAACAATTGCTCGCGTGGCGGCAACGTGATGCTCCAAACCGCTGCGGCAGATGTGCTGTAACAGTCGCTGGAAGTTGGGCACTTTGATTACTCCGTATCCTCCGAAGGTGTCAAGGGGCTCATCGGTGAAGTTCCCTTCTCCAACGTAAGAGGTGACGCGCCCCCGCAACTCGTCCGTTGACACCCGGCAGTAGGTGAACGGGCCCGGCGCGATGCGACCCACGATCGTCCCAAACGTGTTCTCCTTCCCCACCGCCCCCGCGATGATCTCCTGAAAGTTCATGGCTTGATGACTGNNTGACTAAAGAACGACTTCGGCAAGTTTGAGCAATGGAATACGACGCCTTTGTCGGGATCCTCGCCATAGTTGTTATTCCAGTCAAGAAGCGCCGCGGGCTTGTTTGACGCCGACTGAAGGATGTACATACCAACAAGTCCTGCTACATCTGTCTCGCACGCGCTCGGCATCAAGGAGTCGGACATCATGCTCATCAACGTGCAGGGGACAACCCCGTAGAACTCTTCAAGTGACGTCCAACATTGGATGGCCGTTGCGGCAAGCTGTTTGTCTCTTGTCCAATTGTCGATGGCCACACCCAGCTTGGCCATTTTCATGAGGCTCTCCGGAGGAACTCCGGCGACCGTGGTATAGGCCTTGATGCTCGACAATTTCTCCTGCACGGGAGGGTCCGTGTCCTTCATTCTTCGCACCCAGCCAAGCGCTTCCGAAAGATCCAGGGTTTCAACCGAGATGCCCGAGGATTCCAACAGCTTCTCACTGTAGCGCACCGTGTTGAAGGCGGAGGGCCTTGCCCCCAGTGCGCCGACCCGGGCGTTCTTCAGACGGCGGACGACACGGCATGTTGCCGCGAAGCGCCGGAGATCTTCAACAAACGATTCACTTGCCGGATCGACGGTATGGAGTCTTGTGAGCGAATACTTGACTCCGTACTGCCGGAGATTATTGCACACCGACATCTTTCCACAGAAACTATCTCTTCGGGTTCTGACGGTCATGTCTGACCGGTCGTCATTGAATGCATGAATGAGTACGGGAACATGAAGTTCCGAAAGGCGCAACGTATCGGCAACAGCACGTTCATCTCCGAAGTTCGGCAGCGTCACGAGGATGCCGTCAATTTCATCCCGCCGGGAGCGGAAGAGCGACGCGCATTTCTGCGCATCGGCATAACTTTCAACCGCGCCGAATTTTGTCGTTTCGATGCCGAGGGCAACCCCTTTGATGCCTTCCTTCTCGAGAACATCGAAGACCTTCGTGCGCCCTGATTCGCAAAGA
>DMMN01000376.1:0-2810 GCA_003453835.1 Bacteroidota bacterium
TTCGGATTGATCATCTTCCTGTTTGTGCTGGAACTGTTCGCTGAACAGCATAAGCCGTACATGGGGATCATCGCATTCGTGATCCTGCCGGCCATCCTCCTCCTCGGCCTGGGGGTGATGGCGATCGGCATTATGCGCGAACATCGCAGGGATCGCCTCGGGAAGCCGCATGGGCTTCATTTGCCTGTGATCGACCTGAACAACGATCGGCATCGCACCGCATTCATCTATTTTTCCTTCGGGACCATCCTTCTTCTCGTCTTTTCGGCGTTCGGGAGCTTCAAAGCGTACGAGTACACCGATTCGGATCAATTCTGCGGCGAGATGTGTCACGATGTGATGTCGCCCGAATACACCGCCTATCAGTTCTCTCCACACGCGCGCGTTGGTTGCGTGAAATGCCACATCGGGCCGGGCGCGGGATGGTTCGTCCGCTCAAAGCTCTCCGGTGCGTATCAGGTGTATGCGGCAACGTTCAACAAATACCCGCGACCGATCCCCACGCCGATCGAGAATCTGCGGCCTGCTCAGGAGACCTGCGAGCAGTGCCACTGGCCGAAACACTTCTTCAGCGAGAAGCAGCACGAAAACGCCTACTTCCTCTCCGATGAGGACAATACGAAGTGGACGCTCAATCTCTTGTTGAAGATCGGCGGAGGAAACATCGAGGCAGGTCCCACATCGGGCATTCATTGGCACATGAATATCTCCAACGAAGTGCTCTATGCCCCCGTCGACACGCAGCGGCAAATCATCCCCTGGGTTCGCGTCACGGGGTCGGACGGAAAGGCGAGAGTCTACAGGAGCACGGACAACCAGATCAGCGACGAGGAACTCGCAAAACTCCCCAAGCGCCGAATGGACTGCATCGATTGTCACAACAGGCCCACACACATTTATCACCCTCCGGCGCGATCGGTGAATCACGTTATCTCCCTCGGCTGGATCGATCCCGGACTCCCCGGCGTGAAGAGCATTGCGGTGAAAGCGCTCGAGTACCCGTACACCTCGAAGCAAGTCGGACTCGACAGCATCAGGATCGTGATCGAGGAGCACTACAACGCGAGCTATCCGGAGATCGCCGCAAGGAGGAAAGGCGAGATCTCCCGTGCCATTGAGGAGGTTCAGAAGATCTACAGTAGGAATTACTTTCCGGAAATGAGGGTCAATTGGAAGAACTTCATTAACAACATCGGGCACATGTATTATCCGGGGTGTTTTCGCTGTCACGACGGAAAGCACGTGAGCGACGACGGAAAAGTGCTCTCGAGGGATTGCGACGCGTGCCATACGATTCTCGCTCAGAAATTCGAAACGAGTAAACAACAGATCTCTCTTCAGGGCCTCGAATATCGCCATCCCGTCGATATCGGAGACTCCTGGAAAGAGATGAACTGCAGCGATTGCCATAATGGCCAATGATGCTCGACCGGTGGGGAGTGGCGCCCGCCGGTACTTTCTGCTTCACATTGAACAGAGGAGACTTTGCAGCGTGATTTCATCGCGATCCGTCGGATCCTGGAAGCGGGGAACGGGCGTCCCGCAATTCCAGGCTCACATTCCACTTCGAGACAGGTGATTCCATGAGGAATCTTTTCAACAGAATGCCGGACTCACTCCAGAGGATTCTTGTCGTCTTCGCCGTTTTCGTTTTCGTGGTCCTCTTCATAAGGTTTCTCATACCTCCCTCCATCAAGGACAGTACGGTGCACGTGAGGGAAACCCTTGAGAGGGAAATGACTCACCCTGTACAGTATGCAGGATCCGACGTTTGCGCGGAATGCCACGAGGAGTCCAATCTCAAGAAAAAGGGATACCACAAGAACCTCTCATGTGAGACGTGCCACGGGACGGCGAAGGAACATTCGGAAGATCCGACGGGGGCAAAACCGAATCTCCCGAAGAAGCGGGAGTTCTGTTCCCTCTGTCACACGTACGATCCTTCACGGCCAACGGGTTTTCCCCAGATCAATCCCATTGCCCACAATCCGCTGAAGCCTTGTGTGAGTTGCCATAACCCGCATGATCCGAAGCCGCCACGGGTGCCGCAGGAATGCCAGGCATGTCACGCCGAGATTGCGCGAACAAAAGCCGTCTCTCCGCACGTGCAGCTCGAATGTACCACGTGCCACAATGTTCCACAGAACCACAAGCTGACGCCGCGAACTGTGAAAGCGACTATTCCGTCGGAACGGACGTTTTGCGGCAAGTGCCACGGCAAAGAGGCCGCCGTCAAACATGTACCGAAGATCGACATCGCTTCGCACGGAGAGAAGTACCTTTGCTGGCAATGTCACTATCCTCATATGCCGGAGGTCGAGTAATATGGAACGACGCAAGTTCTTCGAAAAGTGTTTAACCCTCCTCGCCGAGGTGGGTATTCTGAGCACCGTGACCGGTCGCGCGTCTGCGAAGACCACCGACTACGATCCTTCCAAACACCACTATGGAATGGGGATTCAAATAGACAAGTGCATTGGATGCGGAAGATGCATGGAGGCATGCAAAGAGGAGAACAACGTCCCGAAGGATCCGTTCTTTTTCCGCACCTGGGTGGAGCGATATGTCATCAAGAAGGACGGCGATGTGCTTGTGCAGAACATCGATCCGAGTGCCGAGAGAACGAATGCGGCGGTGAATGAGAAGGAGATCCTCAGGAGCTTTTTCGTACCGAAGCTTTGTAACCAATGCGAGAATCCTCCCTGTGTTCAAGTGTGTCCGGTCGGAGCCACGTTCAAAACCGAGGACGGGGTTATCCTCGTCGACGAGAAACGGTGCATCGGATGCCGGTATTGCATCCAGGCGTGTCC
>DMMN01000376.1:2853-3553 GCA_003453835.1 Bacteroidota bacterium
AATACGGAGCCCAAAGTGACATACTCGGGACTCGATGGGGAGGTGCGATAATGTACCCGATCAGCGAAAAGCTCATAGACCTTGCGCAACAGATATCCGGGCATATCTATCCGAATGAGGTAGAAGTTCACTGGGGGATTCTGATCGTTGTCTATCCGTACCTGACGGGACTCGTCGCCGGAGCATTCATTCTTGCCTCCCTCGTGAAAGTTTTCAACGTGAAGGAANNACCTCGGCCATGGCCATGTTCGGGTTTGTCTATGCGTGGTACCTGATGGTGGTGCTCTTGCTGGAAATCTGGTTCACGTACCGGAGGGATATCATCATCTGGTCGCAAAACGAGAAGCCGTTGATGCGGTGGATCCATCGCGTCATTTCTCTCTTCTCGAAGGATGTCAGCGATGCGGGATTGGCGTTCGACAAGAAGGTCGTAAAGGCGATCACGATCATCGGAATCCCGTCCGCCTTTCTCCTCCATGGGTATGTCGGATTCATCTTTGGCTCCATCAAAGCGAATCCGTGGTGGAGCAGCGTTCTGATGCCGATCGTCTTCCTCTTCTCGGCGATCGTCTCCGGGATTGCTCTCGTCATCCTCCTTTACATGATCATCACGCCGCTCAGAAAAGAAAAGATCGAAATGGGTTGTCTGGACAAGATGTCGTCGTATTTGTTCTATGCCGTCATCGTCGACTTTTCCCTC
>DMMN01000166.1 GCA_003453835.1 Bacteroidota bacterium
TGCGAAGCGGTCAACTTGAGTCAATAAATATCTTCGATCCGATGCTCGCAAGTCACATGACCTGGCTTTGAAAGGAGGCTCAATGAAGATTATACTGGCGGGCGCCACGGGACTGATTGGCAGAGCCCTTGTGAGGAGGCTGAGGAACGATGATCATTCCCTCATCCTTCTCACGAGAGATAGAGTAAAAGTCGAACGGTTTGGAGATCCTTCCCTTCAGTTTGTGGAATGGGATGCACGAACCGTAGGAGATTGGACTCACTTTGTGGACGGAGCTGACGCGATCGTGAACCTGGTGGGTGAATCGCTGGCGGCAAAGCGATGGAGTGCCTCTCAGAAAGCCCGACTTATCTCGAGCCGCATCGATTCCACCTCCGTCCTCCGCGAAGCCATCGCTCGAGCCCGCCGGAAGCCGGAGGTTCTTCTGAACGCCTCCGCCGTCGGCTACTATGGCGACGTCAGAGAAGGAGATGTCGTCGAATCCTCTCCGCCGGGCAACGACTTCCTCGCGACCCTGTGCGTGCGATGGGAGCAAGCGGCGAGGGAATCAGAAAAGCACGGAGTCCGAGTTGTTCTTCTGCGAAGCGCAGTCGTCCTTGAAAGGAATGCAGGTGCCCTAGCCAAGATGCTCATCCCCTTCAAGCTGTTCGTCGGCGGGCCGCTTGGATCGGGAGGTCAGTGGTTTCCCTGGATTCACATTGCCGATGAGATCGAGGCAATTGTGTTTGCCATGAAGAATCCGGCAATCAGCGGTCCCGTCAATCTCGCGGCGCCGGAACCGGCTACCATGAGGCAATTCTGTTCGGCGTTGGGAAGGGCAATGGGGCGTCCCTCATGGGCTCCCGTGCCACCGACCGTTCTGAGGATGGTGTTGGGAGAGATGTCGCAAATACTGCTTACCGGCCAGCGAGTTGTGCCCAAGAAGTTACAGGACGCCGGATTCGTATTTCGCTATTCAAAGCTAGATGGTGCGCTCAGGGAAATCCTACGCTAGGATGAGGGTCCGATCCCGTTTCGATTGTGGATCGGGTTTCGGAAATCAAACCATCTATCGGATCGGAAAGCTCAGCTTGACTGACGCCCCTCCGAGATCGTCCTTCACCTCAAAACCGTACAGGCTCGCCCCCACATACGCGTCGACAATATTCAACAGATAGGTGATCGCGAAATAGAAGGCGAACTTATCACGTTCGTCTCTGTAGAAGTCACGCTCGTAGACGAACTGCGGATTCCCCTGGCCACCGTTCTCCCCCTTTTCGACCGATTGGCTGTACTTCGTCCGGGCTGCGAGGTACAGGTCGTTTGCGCGAATCCACTGGCCAACAAAATATCCCCCAAAGCCCAGAATGATCGGAACCTTCCAATATCGGCCTGTGTAGATCTGTCCCGCCCCGGGCAAGAGCGCCGAGAGGAGAACGGCCTTTGCCGGCGACTTCACCGCACCCGCGTTGGCAACGGTATCACCAGAAAGCGAGTCGAGCTGCAATGACGGGAGAAACTGATGTTCGATCCGATCGGGTGAGACGAGCAGAGAGCGCACTCGATGTTGGGCGTAAGCTTTTATTGAAAAGACGATGACGGCAGAGAGGAGCAACATGCGGATCGTCATATGGTGAGAGGTGAAAAGCATTGCGCGGCAGGATCCGTCGCTACTTCTCCAGAAGAGCGACGGCTTCGATTTCCACTTTGACGTCACGCGGCAATCGTGCGACTTCCACCGTGCTTCGTGCAGGAGCGGACGACGAAAGGAACTCGGCATACACCTCGTTCATGGCGGCAAAGTCGTTGAAGTCCTTGAGGAAGACGGTGGTCTTTATGACGGAGTTCATCGAAGAACCGGCAGCCTTCAGAATGGCCTCGATGTTCTTTAGGACTTGTCGGGTTTGCTCCTTGATGTCGCCCTGGAGCAAAACGTTTGTCGCCGGATCTATTGAGATCTGACCAGCAGTATAGACGAACGAATCATCGACCACGATTCCCTGGCTGTAGGGGCCGATGGGATTTGGTGCATACTCCGTGTGGACTTTCTTGAGAGACATGGGACTTGATGGTTTAGAGTTCTTGGTTGGAGGTTGCTAGCAGGATGCGGAAAAACTCTTCTTATTTGCCGCAAAGGCACCAGGACACAAAGTATTTTGGGAAGAAGCTGGAAAGCGATCGACCTTGAGTCTTGACAGTTGCTCTCGCAACTGTTGTAGTACGCCTCCGGCTGTTCTTCGTGCCTTCTTGTTCTTGGCGGCAGATTCTTTTCTTTTTTAGCGCTCTGCTAGTGCATCTTCTCGATTGCGGCGAAGAGATCGAGGAGGCGATCGAGATCATCAAGCGAATAATACTCGATAACGATCTCGCCTCTTCCGTCGTCCTTGGCACGAACGGTAACTTTCGTTCCCAACGCCTGGCGCATCTTTTCTTCCACACTCTGAATGCTCGANNGGTTCCCCCTGGCGAGCCGGGCGCCGTGGTGGACTGCCCGCCGCCTTGACGAGTTGCTCAACCTTTCGTACCGACAGGCCGGCATCGACAATCCTCTTGTAGATGCGTAACTGCAACGTTTCGCTGGCGACGTTGATGAGCGCGCGGGCGTGGCCCATCGTAATCAAGTCTTTCCGCAAACCTGTCTGGATCTCATGAGGAAGCTTCAGCAGTCGGATGAAATTCGTTACTGTGGTCCGGTCTTTGCCGACTTTCTCGGCGACGCCTTCCTGCGTCAGGTGGCACTCATCGATCAGGCGTTTGTACGCGTTCGCGATCTCAATCGGATTCAGCGTCTCCCGCTGGATGTTCTCGATTAAGGCAAGCTCTAACATCTCCTCGTCGGACTCGACGGAGATGATGTACGCGGGAATCCGGGTTAGCCCTGCACTCTGTGCCGCCCGCAGACGACGTTCCCCCGTGACCAGTTGATAACCGTCCGCAACTCTGCGGATCGTGATGGGTTGGATGACACCCTTCTCGACGATCGACCGTGTCAGCTCCGCAAGGGCTTCCTGGTGG
>DMMN01000022.1:0-253 GCA_003453835.1 Bacteroidota bacterium
CATTCCACATTCACACAGAGAGCGAAGGTGTTGCCAGGTGTAGATCCCCGTTGCATGTCCGTCGCCCCAGGCGAGACCAAGCGCGTACGAGCCCACCTGGTGAGCGTTCAGGAGTTTGTACTTTCCAGGCCTGGCCGGTTGCGGAGTTGGCACATAGGTTTTCAGAAGGACGGTCTCGCCTCGACAACCCGCACACGGGCAATTATCTCGCAGCGACTGTAATGAGACGAGTTCTTCGTGAGCGTCATCCCAG
>DMMN01000022.1:297-4144 GCA_003453835.1 Bacteroidota bacterium
TCGAACCGGTGACCTCGTGAATGCCATTCACGCGCTCTCCCAAACTGAGCTAACGGCCCCAAAAATCCGGCTCAAATATACCCATACCGACCTGCAAAGTCAACGAGAAAGTTCTTGCGACGCGGATCACTTTTGACTAAATTTTTTTCGTCTAAAGGAACGACTCGCATGAAGAAACTGATCTCCGCCTTGCTTCTCCTTCTTTGCTCTTGGCTACAGGCGCAACCGAAGCTCGCCAAAGTTACAATCCTCCACTGGAATGACTTTCACGCAGCCAACGAGCCGTTCAGCGTGACCATCCGAGACACCGGAGCGCAGAAGGATAGTTCGTATCTCGTAGGTGGGATAGCATCGTTTCTTGGATATCTGAACAAGGAACGAAACGAATCTCCGAGTCCAATCGTGCTCAATGCCGGCGATGATTTTCAAGGGACGCCGATCTCTTCCATCACGTTCGGGCGATCACAGATCGAGTTGATGAATATCGTCCGACCGGACGCGATGACGTTGGGGAATCATGAATTCGACTATGGCAGTGAGCGACTTCGTCAGGCCCTTGGCTTGGCCCGCTTCCCGGTCATATCAGCCAATTTGTTCGATGTAAACCTCAGACGCCAATTCGTCGAACCCGTCCGGATCGTTGAAAGAAACGGAATACGAATTGGAGTTGTGGGTCTGACCCATCCGCGTTTGGAAACACTCGTGGTGCGGGATAGCCTGGTGGGTGTTCAAATGCTCGCCATCGATAGCGTGCTCCGAGCGCAGATTGAGAGACTCAAGAAAGAAAACGTGGACCTGATTATTGCATTGACACACATCGGTCTGGAGAACGACAGCCTTATCGCCGTGCATCACCCGGAACTTGACGTTATCGTAAGCGGGCACGATCACACGCCGCTCTTTGCTCCGATAAGAATTAATAGAAGTATTGTCGTGCAGGCGGGCACACGAGGAAGATGGCTCGGGAAACTTGATCTGGTTGTGGATACGAATGGGGATTCCGTACAAGCCTATTCGGGTAGGCTGATAGAAACGAGGAACGCGGACATCGTACCGGACACGCGTGCGGCTCAAAAGGTGGAAGAACTGCTTTCGTCGCTTCGCGTTGTCATGAATGAAGTCATCGGCGAGCTGAGGACGCCTTGGACACGTGGGCACGATCGCCGGCGTGAAGATTCAAACGTGGGCAATTGGCAAGCCGATGTGATGCGACGGTATGCCCGTACGGCGATTGCCATCCAGAATTCTGGAGGAATTCGTGCCAACCTGGCTTCAGGACCTGTTACAGTGGGGGACGTCTGGCGACTAAATCCCTTCGGAAATCACTTCGTGGTATTCGAGGTGGATGGGGCGACACTTCTGTCCATGCTGGAATTTCAGGTTTCCACCGGCATGCAGGAATGGTGCCATGTGGCTGGGGTGAGATACGTGTTCGACTCACGGCGCCAAAAAGGGGAGCGGATCGTCGCAGTCGAAGTCGAGGGAAAGGATCTTGACAGAAAGGCGCGTTACAGCATCGTGACGAATAACTATGTTGCCGGCAATTCCGTTGCACATTTTGGGATTGACTTAAAAGATGCTCACCTTGAACCTCTCCCGCATCTCGACAGGGACGTTTTCATCGAAGAGATCCGTCGGCAACGAATCATTTCTTCCGTCAAAGATGGAAGGATCAAAGACATTGCAGCAGATCAGAACTAGGTTCGCTCGACTTGCGGCAGCCGTTTCTCTTCTAGCGGGACTTTCCTGCAAAGATGAGATCGCCGGAACTGATTCGGACCCAATCGTTTTCCCTCAATCGAACATTAGTTTCTCGAGGCATGTCGAGCCCCTCTTCCAGCAGCGTTGTGCTTTCGGAGGTTGTCATGCGGGGAGCAACGCCGCATCGGAACTTGATCTCTCGCTACCAGCGTATAGCAAGCTGATGAACCACCAACCGCGCCTCGTCACCTCAGGATCAAGCAACAACAGCCTCTTGTTCCAAAGGCTCGACGGAAGGATTCAGCCACGAATGCCTTTTGGCCGAGAACCCCTGAACTCAAATCAGATGGACGGAATAAAGAAGTGGATCGACGAAGGGGCTCAAAACAACTAGAAAAGTGGCAACGTATAGTTCGCGAGGCAGAGTCTCCAGGAAGCAACGGCTGAGATCGAAGACCCCTTCCTACTCCCCAAGTCCGAGGCTCCCAGCCCGATAGTCGGCGATACAACAAATCCATGATTACGCTTCTTCACGATTTCAGCGGGAGGAGTCTGTAGCAAAAACTCAAGATCGGTTGGAATATTGCTCGCCGGGATTTCGTACGTCTCTCCCCCAGTGTAACTTCATCCGCAGCACGTCAAAATAGCTTGTGTTTCGTCTCTTTACGAGGCGTGCAGTGAAAGGTGCCCTTTTGACTACGATCTCAGCCGGAGTACTGAGCAGAGCTTCGTCCTGACCGTCCGCCGTCAGGTGGACTTTCTGAGGAGCACGGCGAACTTTGATTTTGATTGTCGACTCGTCGGGGACAATGACGGGACGGGCGGTGAGAGTATGGGGACAAATCGGACTGATTGTGATAGACCTATTCGAAGGAATGACGATAGGGCCGCCGTTGGCGAGGGCGTATGCGGTGGAGCCGGTGGGCGTGGAGAGAATGATGCCGTCCGCCGTAAAGGTGGCAAGGAAGTCGTCATTCACAAAAGTCTCAAATCCTATGACGCGCGATGTCCCGTACTTATCGACTACAATATCATTGAGAGCGGTGTAAATCTTTCGAGAGGTGGTGGTTGCAGCTTGAAGCATCATCCGTTCTTCGATGATGTATTCCCCGTCGAGCACCTCTGTTAGGCATGGATCTAAGTCATCGAGAGAAACCTCTGCCAGGAATCCGAGCTTGCCAAGATTGACCCCTAGTATCGGAGTACCTCGCTCGGCCACGCAACGGGCCATTCGCAGGATGGTCCCGTCACCGCCGAGCGAGATCAGCAACTCACATGCTCCCGCAAGCTGCTTTTCGGGGACAACCTGTGAGATGCGAAGGCCGTCGAGTTTGCTGTGCCGGCGGACGAGCTTTGCAAGTGATGCCTCGATGACAAAATCTACCCCTTCTTTGCGGAATCGCCCGACCAGCCTTCTTACAATTTCAGGGAGTCCCGCTTTCTCCAGATTCCCTGCGATGCCGAATTTCAAGTTGGCTCCTTGCTCTCGGTGGACTTCTCCGCTTTTCCCATCTCGTCCACAAAATTGAGCTTTAACTCTTTGACTACGGTCTTCATGAATCTCTCTTCTTCGTCAGACAGGTTCCCCTTCGTCTTCGCCATGAGCATGTCGAGCGTGTCGATTGCGAACTGCGCCTGGTCGAGATCACGTTCTATCTTGTCGGTAGCTGGATTCTTCAGCTTCCCCATATGCTGCATGGCAGCGGTCTGAAACATCATCACCAAACCAAAGAGGAGCGCCGCATCTTTTTCACCTTGACTCATAGGTTCTAACTCCTTCGAGAAGAATGGACTAGCTCCCAGAGTTTCGCATACTTTGTGAAAACATAGCACGCCGAAAGAACTGAGAGGATGAAGCCCTGCATTCCGTCCAGAAATCCTGCCCGAATGAGGTACATCTTGAAGAAGACCCACGGTGGCCGAACGAGAAGCTGGAGGAAATCGAACCGTTGTCCGTGTTCGCCCAGTTCTTCTGCGGCAAGCGAACTGTAACGGTTGAATTTTTCGAAGTAGTGAAACAGATTCGGATCCGTAAAATGCAGCAAATCAAATTTGAGTCGCCCGATCTCCCCTTCGACGACCAACTGCTCGTGCACTTTGCGCTCCGAGAATCTACCAGTCCCTTTCCGAAACAGTCGCAGAACGT
>DMMN01000353.1 GCA_003453835.1 Bacteroidota bacterium
TGCCAGATAGAAGAGGATCCCACGCTCCCCCTCTACGTTCCCTGCAGCGATGCCGCTCAACATGTAACCGGCGTGGGCAATACTCGAATAGGCGAGCATTCGTTTCAGATTGTTTTGAGCTATCGCGCTCACGTTACCGATAATCATCGAAGCCGCGGCCACGATTGCCACGATTTCCCCGAGCTTCGTTCCTGCAACTTCAAACGTTCGGAGGAAGACGGAGACGAATGCCGCGAACGCCGCCGCCTTTGCCCCCGTCGACATGAAGGCGCTCATAGTCGTCGGGGCTCCTTCGTAGACGTCCGGCGCCCACATATGGAAAGGGACGGCGGCAACCTTGAACGAGAACGCAATCACCAACATCCCTGCCCCGATCAGGAATAATGAATTCTCCACGAGCCGCGGAAAGGCCTGGCTGATGAGTTTCAAGTTGGTGGTGCCCGCCGATCCGTAGATGAGAGCGATTCCGTAGAGCAGAAATCCTGTAGCAAATGCGCCCAGCAGGAAGTACTTCAGAGATGATTCATTTGCGATCATCTTCTTGCGCATGAATCCTGCGAGAACATAGAGACACACGGACATCAGCTCGATCCCCAAAAAGATCACAATGAGGTCCGTCGCCGCAGCCATCAGCATCATGCCAAGAGTGGAGAAGAGGATGAGGATGTAGAATTCCCCGCGCTCGACGTCCAGTCGCTCAAGATATGCTTTCGAGAGGATGATCGAAAAGAGGGCCGACGACAGAAAGAGAAGATTGAAGTAGCTGGCGTATCCTCCGCCGACAATCGAATTACTAAAGAGAGGGACCTCCGGTCCGAGATTCTGAAGAGAGAATCCCGCCGCCACGGCAAGTCCCGCCAAACTTATCCAGTACACGCGGATAGGTTTGCCTTTGCCGGCTCCTTCGACAAGGAGCGCAAGCAAGCCGGTCGCTGTCACTGTCAGGAGCGGTGCGCTTTGCCAGAGATCGTTTAGTGTGAACTGCATAGGAACAATTCTCTGTTAAGTGAAGGCCTCACGGCTTATCCCCGAAGATACACGTACCAAACAAGTGCGAAGATCGGGATGAGCACGGGCAGTGCGTACTTTACGACGTATCCGAAGAAACTCGGGCAATCGATCTTTGCCTGCTCTGCGATCGACTTCACCATGAAGTTCGGACCGTTCCCGATGTATGTGCAGGCGCCGAAGAACACCGCACCGACGGAGATTGCCTGAACATAACGCCACGAATCGGCATTGATCGCGAAGACGCCTGGCTGAAGCGGATTCGCGAGGCCGAGCGCTTGGGGAGTCGCAAGTCCGAGAATCGCCTCCATGTGATGAACGTTGTCCACACTTGCACCATGCAGACCGAACGCCGCGCTGAGAAAGTTTAGGTACGTCGGAGCGTTGTCAAGGAAACTCGAGAGTATTCCGGTCCCCCAATAGTATTGACCAGGGGTAATAATTCCGAGCGACTGCGAGTTCAGCTCGAGCCAGTCGAGTGCAGGAATCATCGTCGCGAAGATCCCCATGAACAGGATTGCCACTTCCCTGATCGGAATAAAATTGAACTCGTTCTTCTCGTGAATCGCTTTCTTCGTCGTGTAGTAGGAAGCGAACGCGGCGCCCCACATCAGCATCTCCCGCAACATCAGGGGGTGCGAGATGAAGACCGAAGCCAAGATGACCCCGAGATAGAACAGATTATGGAGACCCGTGAACTCCGGGTGATCCGGAAGTTGGGCCTCCTTTTGAACCCTCTTTGCTGCCGCCTTGAAACTGTACGAGTCGATTACAAAGAAGACGGCCAGCAGCAAGACCATTGCGAACGCCCAGATTTCCCAGACCCTCCCCACCACCCAGAAGAACGGAACCCCCTTCAAGTACCCGAGAAACAGCGGCGGATCACCGATCGGGGTCAACGCTCCCCCAACATTGCTGACGATGAAGATGAAAAACACGACGTGATAAGGCCGGATTCTAAAGCGGTTGACCCGTAAGTACGGCCGAATCAAGAGCATCGAAGCTCCCGTCGTGCCGAGGAAGTTCGAGATCACCGCGCCGGTACCAAGAAGGAGGACATTTTCCCACGGGGCCGACTTTCCTCGGACTCTCAGATGAATCCCTCCGGACACGACAAAGAGCGATCCGATCAGCGAAATGAAACTGACGTACTCGTGAAACGTCAACAGGAGCCGCGGCACGTTGTCGAGAGAGAGAACATAGTACAGGACAACGAGCGCCCCGAGCGCGTACGAAACCTTGGGGTAATGATGTTCCCACCAATGGCGATTGATGAAAGGAACAATGGCAATGGATGCCAGCAGCAAGACAAACGGAGTTACGAGCCACCCGGAGACCGGCTTGATCTCGGCGTTCTCGAAGATGTGCTCGGTCAAATTAAACAAGGCAAACAGCCCCAATCCGAGCACAACCAATACGACCGTGTTACGCTTTATATCCCGCTTCAACCGATATCTTTGTGTTCAGTGGTTATGGACGATCTTGTGAGTTGGCAAAACGAACCTGGCCCCCTTCCCTGGCACTCTCCATGGTCTGCACAACCTGCTTCGCGACCGTCGCAGACTTGCCAAGAAACGTCGATGGATAGACTCCGATCCACACGATGAATAGAACAATCGGGACAAGCGCTGCAATCTCTCGTGGTGACAAATCGAGAAGCCGGTGGCCGCCGTAGAGGCCTCCCTCCCTCACCGGACCAAGCATGACCCGTTGGTACATCCAGAGCATGTAGACCGCTGCCAGGATAACTCCGGACGCTGCAACAGCGGCATACGCGTAACTGCCGAGGAATTTCGATTTGAAGCTGCCGATGAGCACGAGAAACTCTCCCACGAATCCGTTCAAACCGGGCAGACCGATGGAGGAGAGCGTCATGATCATGAAGAACGTCGCGAATACGGGCATCACTTTCGCCACGCCGCCGAAATCCGAGATCAGTCGGGTGTGAGCCCGATCGTAAATCATTCCCACCACAAGAAAGAGGGCTCCCGTCGAGAGGCCATGGTTGATCATCTGGATGATAGCGCCCTGTATTCCCTCCTCCGTCATGGCAAAGGTCCCGAGCACCACGAATCCAAGGTGCGACACGGATGAATAGGCGACGAGCTTCTTGATGTCGGTTTGAACCATCGCTACGAGCGCGCCGTAGATGATCCCAATCACCGCGAGCACGCTGAAGAGAGGTGTAAACTTGAATGCCGCGTCGGGGAACAGCGGGAGGCAAAATCGTATCAGCCCGTAGGTGCCCATCTTCAAGAGGACGCCGGCAAGAATCACGCTACCGGCAGTCGGCGCCTCCACGTGCGCATCCGGCAACCATGTGTGCAGCGGAAAAAGGGGAACCTTGATGGCGAAGCTCAGCGCGAATGCCAGGAACATCCACGTTTGCAGTCCAATTGCCATCCGGGGAGCGACGGCGTAGAGATCGAGCAGATTCGTCGTGAACTGTCCTCCGGCCGACATCGACGCGTAATATCCGAGGGCAAGGATCGCGACGAGCATCAACAAGCTGCCGAAAAGCGTGAAGAGGAAGAATTTGATGGCGGCATAGACACGCTCAGGCCCACCCCAGATGCCGATGATGAAGTACATCGGGATCAGCATCGCTTCCCAAAACATATAGAAGAGGAAGAGGTCGAGCGATGCGAAGACACCGGTCATCCCGACTTCGAGCAACAGGATCATCATCGTGTACTCTTTGATGCGATGGTGGATCGAATTCCATGTACCGAGCAGCGCCAGAGGCGTCAGAAAGGTCGTCAGGATGATAAGCAACAACGACATCCCGTCGATGCCGACGAAGTAACTGATGTTCAATCCTTCAATCCACATGACTCGTTGCTGAAACTGAAAGCCCGAGGCCGCCGGATCGAATTGGAAGTAGAGAACGAGTGAAGCGAAAAAGGTCACAAGAGTCGCGACGAATCCCGTCAGCTTGATCGCTAGCGCGTTCTCGCTCTTGAAGAAAAAGAGAACAGCCACTCCGGCCAGCGGGAGAAAGATCGTGATCGTGAGGATGAGCTCAGTAAGCATCTTGGGGCTTTCAGTTCGGGACTTATTTCAAAATCAACCAAATCATCAGAACAACGATGCCTCCGACAAACACGGTGGCGTATTGCTGCGCCACGCCGGTTTGCATACGACGGACCCGTTGGGAGCACCACCCGACAAGCTTCGCCGTTCCGTTAACCGCTCCATCGATGAGTATCACATCAACCCCCTTCCAGAGGAGTTTCTCTGAGAGAGTGACGACCGATGAGACAATCGTCTTGTCGTACACTTCATCGATGTAGTACTTATTCCAGAGGATGCGGTGAAGAACACCGTACTTCTGCTTCCACATTTCTGCGAGCTCCGTTCGTTTCATGTAAACAACGCGCGCACCATAGATCCCCGCAACGGCAATACCCACCGAGAGCAACATCAGGCTAAACTCCGCGAACAGATTGTGATGTGGCGCCGACATGAGTTTGTCCATGGCAGGAGCGAAAACGGGTGCAAGCCAGTGCTCAATCGCATTTCCACCGCCGAGACTTTCCGGAACGCCGGCAAAGCCGCCGACGATCGAGAGGACGGCCAGAATAATCAGCGGAACCGTCATCGCCTTCGGAGCTTCGTGGGGGTGAAGCTCGTGGCCGAATCGACTCGCTCCGTGAAACGTGAGATTGACCAGACGGAACATATAGAATGCCGTAACCCCGGCCCCAAGTGCGCCCACGAACCAGAGAAGAGCCGACCCGTATTCGCTGCTGAACGCCTTCCAGAGTATCTCATCTTTGCTGAAGAATCCCGCGAACGGTGGAATACCGGCGATGGCGATCGCGCCGATAACAAATGTTCGGTAGGTCGTCGGCAGGTACTTCTTGAGTCCCCCCATCCTCTGGATGTCCTGCTCATGGTGCATTGCATGGATCACCGCGCCGGAGCCGAGGAAGAGCAGAGCCTTGAAGAAGGCGTGATTGAACAGGTGGAATATGCCCACCGCTACCCCACCCGTCCCCAACCCCAGCATCATATAGCCCAGCTGGCTGATGGTGGAATA
>DMMN01000263.1 GCA_003453835.1 Bacteroidota bacterium
CAAGAAAGTAGCTAAAATTGACCCCCAAGTCAACGAACATTTTCACCGCTGCCGAAAGAGCCAATGTTCGGGATTCTGTTTTTCCCTCTCCTTCCAGATCTCGAAGTGAACGATGGATCCTGAAATGGATTCACCACTCTTCGCGATAGCCTCGCCGTTCCGCACTTTTTGGGATTCGACCACATTGATATCCGCAAGGTGGGCATACACCGTCCGATAGCCGTTGTAGTGATTCAGGATCACAACATTGCCGAAACCCGGAATGAATGAGAGAATCGACACCTCGCCGTCAGCCACCGCAAAGACATCGGAACCGGGAGGCACTCTGATATCGATACCGCTATTTTGTGTAATCGTCTTGAGCGTGGGATGTTCCTGATTGCCGAACCGCGATGCGATCGTCCCGGACGAAGCAGGCCACCGCAATCTTCCCTTCAACGACATGAACGATCCGGCCGGTTCCGCATCGGGCGCCGCCAGAGCTTTCGGAGTGGCGGCAAGTTTCTCCTTGACCCGTGCGGCTGCAGCTTCCCGCTCCTTCTTTACCCGTTCCTTCTCGATCAGGTCCGCAATGAATTTCTCGATCTGCCGAATTGCCTGGTTCTTGCGGTCGAGCTCTTGCTTGAAGAGACGTTTATCGTTTCTCACATCGGCAAGCACCTTCTGGCGCAGCGACACTTTCCGCTTGAGCGATGATTCCTCCGTGGTCTTCTCCGCAATCAGCGCACGCTCACGGGCAAGAGCTTGTTGAAGTTCATCATTCTGTCTCTCCAGATCCGTTTTTCTATCCGCGATTCTCGCAAGATCCTTTGCGCGTTGCTCCGAGAATCGCTTCAGGTACTCGATCCGAATATAGAGCTGGTTGATCGAATTGGAAGAGAAGAGAAGCTCGAGGTCATACACTCTCCCGTTTTTATAAACCGACCGGACGTACTTTGCGTAGTGCGATTTCAAGGAATGAAGTTGCTCCTCCATATCGCCGATCGAAGTGCGCGCCTCCCGAATGTCTTTCGTGATGCGTTCTTCATCTTCGCGAAGATTTCTGATCAAGCGGCGAATAAGGATTGATTGACGCTCGAGGTCATCGAGGTGCTCAAGCGTCGAGCGTTCTTTCGTTTCACTTTCGCTGATTCTCTTTTCATAAGCTTGGATTTCCGCACGGAGTCTGGCGAGCTCCCTTTCCTTCTGCGTAATCTCTTTGGAGTGTTGGGCGTGGCCCGGCGCAAAGAAACCAAGGCTGAGGAGAAGACAGCCCGGGAGCAGGAAGGTCAAGGGAACGTGTCGGCTCACTATTGTTGCCAACGAACCCGGTCGGCGTTTGTGGGGATGTTGAAGTTGAACTCTACAGCATTGGTGTTGATGGAAACCTCTGAATAGGAGAGCGTGACTCGCCGGCGCTCGCGGTGCTGCGTCATGCGAACATGAAATGGAAGGGTTGTTCCCTCCACGGCACGGAAGTTTTTGAATCGCTGCTCGAAGACGAGCTTCCCCTGTGAATCAAAATGCTGAATCGTTTCAATCAGGAGCGAAGCCGGATCGATCAAGTATCGCCGTTTTCCCTGACCACGATTGTAGGTTAAGACCAATCGTTCTTCTTCGGACGTAAAGGAATCGGGAGCGGTTCGATCCTCCGGAAAGAATGTCCCTCCCGCAACTAAGTCCAAGAGCTCATCAAATGTCAAACTCATCCGGAACACACGGCCCAGGTTCGTCGGGTTCATCGGCCCGCTGATGAGCCGGTTTTGCATGCTGTTGTAGAAGAGGAATTCCCGGCGCGTCAACAGCGCAGTGCCGATTTCAATGCCGAAGGGCCCCCGGATTTCCACAAGGAGCGAGTCCGGCTTCTTTAGCATGATCACAAACGAGGCCGATTGTGCAATCTCCGGGGTTTCAACCGCAAGGTTCCCCTCTCCCCTCATCGAATGCACTCGCTCCTGATTGACGCGAACGCTTTCCTGGACCAACTCGGGAGTGATTGTTCTGGTGGCCGTCCTCAGCGAACTCGTCGCAGCGCAGCCCAACATCAGCAGGCAACAACCCAGAAATGATGCAAGAGCAAATCGAGAGTTCATCAAAGCGATCCCCGTGCGAGCTTGTCCCTGAGTGTTTGATTGCTCGAGTCCATCTCGAGCGCCCGGCGCCAGAACTTCTCAGCCTTCTCTTTATCTCCAATCTTGAAATAGATGTCACCCATATGTTCGTGCACGGCCGCGCTTGCACTCCCCTTCGCGATGGCCCTCGCAATGAACCGCTCCGCCTCCATATAGTTGCCGAGCTTGAAATAGACCCACCCGACGGTGTCGAGGTACGAGGCGTTTTCCGGTTCCTGTGAGATCGCTTCCAAGGCCATCTTCAATGCCCGCTCCAACTGCACACCCCGTTCTGAGAGGCTGTAGCTGAAGTTGTTCAACACGAGATGATACTTCGGATCGACCTTGAGCGCCTTCTCATAGAGCTCATCTGATTCCTCAAATCGTTTCAGACCGTCAAGTGTCAACGCCAACGTGCTAAGCGCATTGAGATCGTCCGGCTTCAGCTCGAGCGATCGCTTCAGCATAGCCACGGCCTGGTTGGGTTGATCGAGACGGGTAAAGGCGAGTCCCATCAGGAAGTAGACTCGGGAGTCGAGCGGGAGAGCCTTCTTTGCCCGTTCCATCGTTTCGAGCAGCTTTTGATACTGGCCTTTCTCGAAGTATGCCGAGCCTACGTACCACCACGCATCACCGTTTCGTTCTTCAAGCTGAGTGACCCGCTCCATGTGCCGAAACGCGACGGAGTCCTGGCGCTCCGTCGCCGCGATGATGCCCAGATACCAGTACGGACGCCAGTCGTTCGGATTCTGTCTGTTGGTTTCTTCGAAAATGGGTTTCGCCTTCGCGATGAAGGTGGAGTCTCTCTGAATCTGGCCAAAATAGGCAATTCCAACGCGAAGCTTCACCTCCGGGTTGTCCTTCTCCTTCACCAGCAGCTTCTGATAGAGTTTCAACGCCCGGTCGAAGTCGAGTTGATCAAGATAGACATCCGCGAGCGCTGCCAGCACCTCAGGATTGTCCTCATCAACTTCCAGGATGCCTTCAAGGATTTTGACGGCCTCCTGGAAATTTCCTGCCCGGCCGTAGGATTCCGCCAACTGTCTCTGGAGCGTTCGGTTTCCGGGATCGAGCTGCAGCATGCGCCGGTACTTCTCTGCCGCCTGTTCGTGTTTACCGAGAGCACCGTAGATCTCCGCAGTCTGGAACAAGATCTCCCAATCATCCCCCTGGCGGTCGAGTATCCGTTCGTAGATCTCTAATGCCTTCAACGGCTTGCTTGCCTGATAGAGACGCGCCAAACTGTACCAACCGGCCGTAGAGTTTGAATCGATGCGCACGATGGCTTCGTATTCCTTGATCGCAAGATCATGTTGAAACGCATTCAGATAGATGCCGGCAAGGTTTTCTCGGTAAACGATGTTCGTCGAATCAAGCCGGGTTGCCTCGCGGGCTGCCTGCGCCGCGAGCGAGTGCTTGCCGAGAATTGAATAGTCCTTGGAGATGGCATAGTAAATGGCCGGGTTCGGATCATCCCGGAGGGCATCCTGATACTCAAGGATCGCATTTGCGTGCTCTCCTTTTGCATCGAAGACGGCGCCTTGAATGAAATGGTTGAGAGCGCGGTCTCTTCGAGCTTCCTGAAGTTTGTCAACAATCTTGTGCCGTATTTCTCCGGTGCCCTGCTTTGCGGGTTCTTTCGAGGGCGCACATCCCGCCGCAACCATGGCTAAGACCGGTAGACAGATTCCGACGATGATTCGTTTTGCTTTCATAGTTCAGCAAAAATATATCGAATACCGACACGAATTACAAGCCGGCTGTTCGACCCGGGCGGCTCCGACAAGAGGCTCGCTTTCTGACATTCTTTGCTTGCGCCAGGGATCGAAAGCAAGTACCTTTTGTCCGTTGGAACATCAAACACAAATAGTTGACCTCGCGCTTGCGTGGAATTGGGAGTACGACGACGACTTCATCCGCGTTGTGGAAGACGTTGCCCAGAGCAGGGGACTCTCGACGTACCGGATCCAACGATCGAACCTCGNNGCACCGACTCAAAGAGAAGACGCTGCATTTCCGTGTCGTGTTCGACCGTGCATCGGACGAAGATGATTCGTTTCATCCCCTTGCCCATGAGTTCCTCCGACTCCACCGAGCCACAGATCGTCCTCTCCGGATTATCAACCCGTATGAGCTTCACAAGCGGGCATCGGACAAAGCGACCATGCACCTTGAGCTGTTGGCTCACGGCGTCGACGTCCCCTACACCATCATCGTCACTCCCTACAATCACAAGAAAGAACTTGAGCTTTCTCTCACTGATCTGGCTCGGCTCGGGCGTCCCTTCATCATCAAGCCGGCAAATACCACGGGGGGCGGAATCGGAGTTGTTCTGGGCGCGGAGACCCTGAAGGACGTCCTCGAAACCCGTCAGCATCACAAGAACGACAAGTATCTTCTCCAGGAGTCTGTGAAGCCGGCGTATCTCTCGGAAAACCGTGGATGGTTCCGCGTTTTCTATGCCTTCGGCACAACGATTCCATGCTGGTGGGACGACCAAACTCACGTGTATGAACGCGTTACCTTGGAGGATGAGCGAACCTTCGGTCTCGAGCGACTTCATGAGATTGCGGCAACGATTCAACAAGCTTGTCATCTTGATTTCTTCTCAACGGAAGTAGTTTACGCGCGCGACCATCGTCTCATCGTCGTTGACTACGTGAACGAGATATGCGATATGCGCCTTCAATCGAAATATCCCGACGGGGTGCCCGATCAGGTCGTCACCACCATTGCGGGCTTGATTGCCAATTTTGCCGCTGGACAGATCGACAATCCGACGGAAGAGCGTTCGGTCTCCAGCTCAGCGAGGTGAGCTAACCAATGGGTGGAACCCGCCTTTTCAAGATCGACTTTAAGTGTTTCTGAGAATCTGTTGCTTCACGAGGGCTTGACTTTCTACGTGGGGTTTGATACATTGCAGACGCTTTTTCTAACCTCATTCTAAACGCAAAAGCCTGGAGGCCTTATGAGTCTCAATGTCGTTTTGGGGAAATTGAGTGCCCTGAAGATGCTCTCCATAGCCACAATGATGTTCAGCTCTTTGTGGGTAGGTTGTGAGAGTAGCGAGCAGGCAACACATCAGGACTCGGATGAGCAAGCTCTTACGAGCTTTGTCGGCGATCAGAGACCCGAGTCCGCCCCCGCGATAGACACTCTCAGACTGGCACAATTGGAAGCTGAGAACGGAGCACTTCGGCAGAAGATCGGGAGACTTGAACAGGACAATGGCATGTTGAGCTCTCGCGTGGCCGATCTCGAATCAAAGATCGTATCCACCACACGGGCGGTTGAGCCGGCAAGACCAGCGACACCGGCACCCTCGGCACCGACGCCTCCGCCAATCTCCTCGACAGGTTACGAAGGGGCAACGAAAGCATTCGGCCAGAAGGATTATGACAGTGCAATCAAAATGTACGATCAACTGCTCGGACAAGGAGTAAGCGAGGATCTAGCCGACAATTGCCACTACTGGATCGGTGAGTCATACTATGGCAAGAAGAACTACAAGGATGCGATCAGTCATTTTGAAAAGGTGCCGGGCTACAAGACTTCTGAAAAGAAAGCTGACGCCTACTATATGATGGGTCGTTGCTATGAAATGATGAAAGACAACGCAAAAGCAAAGGCGATGTACGAGAAGATTGTGAAGGACTTTCCGACAAGCGACAAGGTGAAGAGGGCGAAGCAACGCTGGGGACAACTGTAAGCAGAGCACACTTTGATGGCACGAAACCCCCAGGGAGTCTTCCTGGGGGTTTTTTGTTTCTTCTCAACTGGCAAAGCGCATTTCGTGACGAGTTTGCCTATCACGAAAGAGTCAGTCAGAGCGTAGTGAGCCCGGACGTTTCTTGTCGGGGCGAACGAAGTCGAAGACTGCGCAGAGCACGGTCTTCTTGCGGCACCCTTCGACTTCGTCCCGACAGACAACGTCGGGACTTCGCTTAGGGTGACCGCTCTTCTGTTCTCTTCCCACCATAATAGGTAAACTCGTGGTGTTTCGTTCCTTGAATCTCACCTCGTGCGTCGCTATATTGACTCCGCCTTTCCTGGAATCTGTTGTAGGTGGGAACCGCGATGTAAGATGAAATCAGTCCTTTTTGGAGGAAGCAGAATGAATCACGAGTACTTCATGCGCCTGGCGATTGAAAAGTGTTTTGAGGGGATTCGCTACGGACAGAGTCCCTTCGGCGCCTGCATCGTGAAGAGCGGAAAGGTTATTAGCTGCGTTCATAACACCGTATGGAAAAGCACCGACATCACGGCCCATGCTGAAGTTCACGCCATTCGGGCGGCGTGTAAAAGACTGAAAACGGTGGACCTTTCGGGTTGCGTGATTTACTCAACCTGCGAGCCCTGCCCAATGTGTTTCAGTGCAATCCACTGGGCAAAAATATCGACGATTTACTACGGGTCCAACATCAGCGATGCGCAGAGCCTCGGTTTCGGCGAGTTGACAATCTCCAATAAACGAATGAAGTCGCTCGCGGGCAGTAGCGTGAAGGTGGTGGGTAATTTCCTGAGGGGGGAAGCGCTCGAGCTCTTCAATACGTGGATGATGCAGGAGAAAAGGCGACTGTACTAATTCCTTGGATGCGACGAGATTTTTCCTAGCCGTCGCTGTGAAGGAGTAACAGATGGCCAAAGTTCTGACGAAATATGTCTGTCAATCATGCGGGTATGTTTCGCCCCGCTGGGTAGGAAAGTGTCCCAATTGCAGCGAATGGAACACCTTTGTCGAAGAAGCCCCCTCCCCCATCAGGCTCTCGAAAAAACCGACAGGCGCAGCCTCGAAGATCGAGCCGGTGCCGATGGATCAGCTTGATCGCGAAGATGTTCCCCGCGTACGCACAAACATCGAGGAATTTGACCGCGTCCTTGGCGGCGGACTCGTGCCCGGTTCGCTTATTCTGCTCGGCGGCGACCCCGGCATCGGAAAATCCACCCTGATGATGCAGGTGGCCCTGCAACTGGGGAATCAGATCGTCCTCTATATTACAGGCGAAGAATCCGTCCGCCAGATCAAACTGCGGGCGGAGCGGTTGGAAGCGTCGGCAACCAAGAACATCCTTCTTCTTGCCGAGACGAACCTCGACCTGATCCTCGATGTGATTGAACGGGGCACCCCGGATCTCATCATCGTCGATTCGATCCAAACGATGTATCGCCCCGGCCTGGAGAGCGCGCCAGGGAGCGTCAGCCAGGTGCGTGAATCGACAGCGCTCTTGCTGCGGCTTGCGAAGACACGCGGCATCCCGATCTTCGTTATCGGGCACGTGACAAAGGAAGGGATGATTGCCGGGCCCCGCGTGATCGAACACATGGTGGACACCGTCCTTCAGTTCGAGGGAGAGGCGCACTATTCCTACCGTATTCTGCGTGCATTGAAGAATCGATTCGGCTCGACGAATGAGATTGGGATTTTCGAAATGCACGAGACGGGTTTGCGCGAGGTGAAGAATCCGTCTGAAGCATTCCTTTCCGAGAGAAGATATGGAACCTCTGGCTCGACCGTCGTCTCGAGCATCGAGGGAACGAGACCCATTCTCATTGAAGTTCAGGCGCTCGTCACACCGACGAGCTACGGCATGCCCCAGCGGAACACGACCGGGTTCGACTATCGACGGCTCTCGCTTCTTCTCGCCGTCCTGGAGAAACGAGTCGGGCTTCACCTAGGGGGCTACGACGTGTTCGTCAACATCGCGGGAGGTGTCAAGATCGATGAACCTGCCGTTGACCTCGGGATCGCCACTTCGATAACTTCCAGTCTTCGAGATGTGCCGGTCGATTCAAGTTGCGTCGCAGTCGGAGAGATCGGTCTCGGAGGCGAGATTCGAACCATCGGCAATATCGAGAAGCGAGTGCAGGAAGCGGCAAAGCTCGGCTTCAAGCGAATCGTCATCCCCCAGAACAACGTAAAGGGGTTAAAAGCTAATGGCGAGATTCAAATCGTGGGAGTCGATCGGATCGAAAAAGCCATGGAAGAACTGCTCGGTTGATCAAAGGAGAGGATAAGCATGCAATGGATCGGTTATGTCGGGCTTTCTGCACTCGCGTTGTGCTGGATCCCGCAATCGATTGACACGGTGAAGCGCGGAACATGCGTCGTCAACCGGTGGTTTCTGATCCTCTCGTCATTCGGAAGTTTCTGTTTGGCTATTTATGCCGTGAGTCTGGGAGACGCTGTGTTCACCATCCTGAACACGCTTACGACTGCGGGCGCCCTGATCAACATGTACTTTGCGTTGTTTCCGAGGCCGCAAACATAGGCCTGTATTACCAACCCATCGTTCACAACAGAATCCCACAGTAGATTTCTTTATGAAGAAGCTCGTCCTCGCCACGCGCAACAGCTACAAGATCGAAGAGATCAAAACCCTCCTGGCGGATCTTGATCTGGAGATTGTTAGTCTTGACGACTTTCCCGCGGTTCCTCCCCTTGTTGAAGACGGCGCCACGATCGAGGAGAATTCTGTCAAGAAGGCGCGTGCGGTGTTTCATCACACGAAGCTTCCTTCGTTGGCGGATGATTCGGGACTCGAGGTTTTCTATCTTAACGGCAGGCCCGGCGTCCGATCCGCCCGGTATACGGGGGATGATGCTTCCGATGAAGAGAACAACGGCAGATTGCTCAGCGAGATGCGTGGCGTTGCCCCGCGCCGAAGGCGTGCGCAGTTCAGAGCCGTCATCACGTTGGTGGGAAACGGGTTTCAAGAGTCGGCGGAGGGAGTCTGTCCGGGAAGATTGGCTGAATCGCCGCGTGGGACAAACGGTTTCGGGTACGATCCGATCTTTGTTCCGGACGGCTTTGACAAAACGTACGCCGAGCTGACGGCAGAGGAAAAGAACCTCATCAGCCACAGGGCAAGAGCCCTGCAGAAGATGCGGGAAATCCTCAAGCTTTCGTCCTTCCTTCAATCGTCGCCAGCAGCAGCTCGAGGCTGAACGGTTTCTGCAGAAAACTGTCCAAACCCATGCGCATGCCGGCCCGCACCACGAACTCGTCGCTGATGGAACTCATCATAAGGAAGGGGATCTCTTTCAACTTCGGGTTGGACCGAACCTGTTGATAGAACTCAAGTCCGTTCATCTTCCCTTCTCCAAACATCAGATCGGAAAGAATGAGCGACGGCTCGACCTTCTCAACACACTCCAGCGCCTCTTCAACGTATTCCCTCGTCTCGACGTTATAGCCGTGCTTCTTGAGCTGCATCGACAGAGAAAGCAGGAGCGTCCTTTCATCCTCAACGATCAGGATCGTCCCTTTTTTCTCCGAAGTACTGCGTGACCAGAGAATCTTTGCCTCGGCGCTCATGTGTTCTTCGATGCTGATGCTGAATTTCTCTCTCAGCATCTCAAGAATCTCTCCTTCACTCTTGCTGATGGTACCATCACGCCACGCTGCGCGTAGCGCTTCAACATACGCGTCCACGTGAACCTGCTTTTCAATCTCCTCATGCTCATCCGGAGTGATACCGAACATCGATCGAATCTTTGCCAATTCTTGCTTTTCACCATCGGAGAGTTTCCCGTCATACCACATTTCTCTCAGCAGTTCACGATACATGGTGAGGCATGCCCGCTCATCCGTTCGCGGCTCAACCATCTTCGCGTCCATCTCCACCGTTAACTCCCGTTGCGGAACAGCAACGATGACGGATTCTGCGGTTGCCTCGGCCGGCCCGATCTTCATCCGCTTGTGAATGAGGTCCGAGTAGGCAAAAGCGAAGGGATTCTGCGGATCGATCGCATACACTTTTGCGATCTCGTTGAGAGCGGGGGCATATTCCGACTTCTCGATGTGCTGTTCAGCCGCCCGCAGAAGGTCCGAGACACGTTGAAGGTGACGGTCTTCGTCTTGCACATCCGGCGGCTCGTCGTGGATCGCCCGCTCTTCGGCCTCGCGCATCTGGAGTCGAACGCGCTCGAGGAAAGACCTGGCATAGTAGTTTTTCGGATCAAGCTTCAGCGCATCCTCGATCTCCCGAGCTGCGCGCTCATAATCTCCCTCTCGCGCATGCTGATAGGCGGCTCGAAGATGGTCGGCGATCTGCCCCTTCTCGGAATGGCCGGCAGGTTTTTGCTTTTCGAGCATGGCGGTACAAGTTAGGTGTGGCGAATCGCCTTCACGGCGTGGAGGCAAAGCTATTGATTTGCCTCACGAAAAACAATCTGAAAGAAATTGGAAATCCCCATCAGATGACCTGGCGTTGCGTCCCGGAAAAGGCTTAAGAAGTTACCCACAAATCTCCACAAAAGGTCTTCTCTTCTCCAACCTCATTCGCCCTGATTAGCGGTCACCTTTGTAGTCGGATTTCTTTGAAGACCTTCTGACACGAAGCAAGGTTGGGTGACAATTCTCTTCGATACCTTTCACGAGACCGTCCAAATCAGTTCTATCAATATTCCGGATTATTGGAAACGCGGGGGATGCCCTCGACGGAGTGTTGTTTTTTGGAGATTTTTGTCATCATCCGGTCGGCATACTTCTTGTGCTGATAAGGCCACTATTTCAACGACTCGCCCCGGCCAACAAACAGAAAGGCTCTCTCATGCTCCACTCAGTTCTGCGACCGTCTTTTCTCGCCATCACAATCTCGCTCTTGTTCCTTCTCGGCTGCTCGACGTCTCAGGGAACCAGAACGCAAACGCATCTCTCCATCGATCCCGACACTGTGAGGGCGGGCCGGTTCGACACCGGCAGAATGTGGACGTTCGACTATCCACCGGTTGATTACTTCAAACAGACATACGATTTTACACCGGACGCGTCATGGTTTGAGAAGGCGCGCCTCTCCGCTCTTCGTCTTCCAAACTGCTCTGCCTCTTTCGTTTCGGAAGACGGGCTTGTCTTCACGAATCATCACTGCGCCCGCGGATCACTTGATGCAGTGAACAAGCCGGGAGAGAATCTTCACGAAACCGGATTCCTCGCGGCCAGCCTGGCCGAGGAGCGAAAGGTCCCCAACCTCCACATTGACCAGCTTGTCCTCGTCGAGGACGTGACCGGGGAAGTGCAACAGGCATTCGAAACGGGAGCGACCGACCATGAGCGCGTTGGCAACAGGAGCAAAGCGATCACCGCCATCGAGAGGCGCTACGGCGAAAAGACGAAACTGATCTGCAACGTCGTGAGCTTCTACAACGGCGGCAAGTATGCTCTCTACGGTTATAAGCGGTACAACGATGTGCGCCTCGTCTTCGCCCCGGAGACAATGATGGGGTACTTTGGAGGCGACTACGATAACTTCACGTATCCCCGGTATGACCTCGACATCTCGTTCTTCCGCGTTTACGAGAACGGGCAGCCGCTCAAGACGGCAAATTTCTTCAAGTGGAGCGCGGCGGGCGCGACGGAAAACGAGCTGGTCTTCGTCGTCGGCAACCCCGGCTCAACGAACCGGCTCTACTCGTACGCCCAGGTGGAATTCCAGAGGGACGTCGCCTATCCCTACACGTCCAACATCTATAACAATGCCGTGAGGATCTATTCGGATTTTATTGCCGGGCACCCCGACAAAAAGATGCGGTTTCAAACCCGCCTCTTCGGCGCATCGAACTCCCAAAAGCTTTTCGCCGGTCGTCTCACGGGATTGCAGGATCCGATTCTCAATGCAAAGAAGAAGGATTTCGAGCGAAGGTTTAAGGCCGCCGTGGCCGCGAAGCCTGAACTGAAATCACTCTATGCCTCCGTGTGGGATGACATCGAGAAGCTCCAGGAGGAGAAAAAGCGGCTCTTCGGTGAAGTGAATGCGTACGCAACCCGAGGAACCGGTCGTTCCGCGCTGTTCTCTCTCGCATCCGATGTTGTCGACTTTGCCACGCAGATGAAACAGCCGGAAGCGGAGCGAGCTCCTCAGTTTCGAGGAACAGGTTTGGATTCTCTGAAGCGGAGAATTTACCCTCCCGAATGGGAGCTTGAAATCGAACGGGAGTTCCTTGCTCTCCAGCTCAACTACATGAAGTCTCAGTTCGGCGACAGGAATGCGGAATTCAATAAGCTGATCGGTGGGCGAACAGTCATGGATGTGGCGTCAGAACTCGTCGCGTCAGGGATCTTGACTCGCAAAGATCAGACGATGGCGTTGCTGAACGGCAATCCGGATGATATTCTTTCGTCGAGCGATCCGCTTCTCGCGTTCGTCGCCGGCACGGCATCGCAGGCAAGGGACGCTCGGCAGCGCTATGCCGATGTCACGGGAAAAGAACAGGCAAAGGTGCAGTTGCTCGGCAAGGCAATGTTCGATGTCTACGGCACGTCGTTTCCGCCCGATGCCACGTTTACGCTTCGTCTTCAAGACGGGGTCGTAAAAGGGTACGCGTACAACGGGACGATCGCTCCGTTCTTTACCACGTTCTACGGGCTCTACGATCGCCATTTTTCCTTCGGCAAGAAGGATCCTTGGAACCTCCCGGAGCGTTGGAAGAATCCGCCATCAACGTTCGACCTGAGCACCCCGTTCAATTTTTCATCGACGAACGACATCATCGGCGGCAACTCCGGCAGTCCGGTGGTGAACAGGAACCTCGAGGTTGTAGGACTTGTGTTCGACGGCAACATCGAGAGCCTCCCGGGCAATTTCATCTTTGACGACACGAAAAACCGCACCGTTTCCGTTCATTCCTCCGGACTCATCGAGGGAATGGACAAGATCTACAAGGCGGACAGGATTGCCAAAGAGCTGAGAGCGGGCAAAATTGTTCAATAACACTCGATTGATGGTTAGAAACCATCTCAAAAACCCTCACGCCTGCCTGCCGGCAGGCAGGCAAAGTCGCCCCGACTAATCCTTCGACTCCCCCTCGACTCGCTCCGCTCGCTCGGGGTCGCTCAGGATGTCGGGGTAAACAAAG
>DMMN01000035.1 GCA_003453835.1 Bacteroidota bacterium
CGTGGCCCAGGAGCGGAGTCGCGCGCGCCATGTTCGTTCCGACCGTCACCGCCCAGATCGCGAGTTGATCCCAGGGAAGAAGATACCCTGAGAAGCTGAGGAGGAGCGTAAGGACGAGAAGTATGACGCCCACTACCCAATTGAACTGTCGGGGGGGTTTGTACGAGCCCGTGAGAAAGACGCGAAACATGTGAAGCATGACGGTCAGCACCATTGCATGGGCCGCCCAACGGTGCATATTTCGCATCAGAGGCCCGAAGGGGACATCGTTCATCAGGTACTTCATATCCTCGTACGCGTACTGCGCGGTCGGGCGATAATAGAACATGAGGATAACGCCGGTGATTGTCAGGACGATAAAGAGCAGGAACGTAATGCCCCCCATCCCCCACGTATATCCCAGATTTGTCGCGTGGCGGGGAATCCGAACGGGGTGCAGATGCAGGAAGACGTTATCAACGATTTGGAGTGCGCGGTTGCGCTGCGTGTCTTGATACGAATGGCGGAAGATCGATTTGTAAACCTCCGTCTTTCGGAACTGCTCCCGCAACTGCGTGATCATCACAATCTCCTTCTATTAGCCTTTGAACTCGAGGAACGATCCAGCCTTGCCCCATTCCCCCTTCTCGTACAGAAACTTGACGCTCCGGTCGATCTCCAGTTGGCCATCGTCAGCCAGCCCAATAGACGCTCGCTCCAGGGGCCGTGGTGCCGGCCCCTCGAAGTTCACGCCGGTCTTGTAGAATCCGCTACCGTGGCAGGGGCACTTGAACTTGTTGTCCGAGGGGAGCCAGCGCGGCGTGCAACCGAGATGCGTGCAAATCGATACGATTGCGTAGAATCCATCCTTCTCGCGCACAATCCACACGCGCTTTTCGTCTTTGTACTTTTCGCTCACCTCGCCCACGACAAATTCCTCCGGCAATCCTGCCTTGAATTTCGTCGGAGGCTCAAATAGAACGCGCGGGAACATGAAGCGCAAGGCGCCAATCGTCGAAGTAATAATAAACCCAAAAAACGCAAGCCATCCCCCTACCCACATTGCATTGCGGCGATTCATCCGCCAGATGCCGGGATCGTCTTCCGGGGCGCGGTCCTGCTTCGGCTTGCGAGTGAGTGGAGTAGCAGAGATCTGTGTCGAAACTGATTTCTGAGAAGAACCGGACTGCTCCGGTGCTGATGGAAGAGTTTCCGTTTTTGCAGTGTTGTTGGCAGTAGTCTGATCGGCCATCGAGGATTCCTCGATTACTCTTCAAAGAAACGAATTGGAATTGAAAGCGACGTAGTTGAAACGGCAGGCTCTGATATCCCCCGCACAAACCCCCTGATGTCAGAAGACACTATGCGGCAGCGCTTAACTCCTCCACGCGTGACACCATATCAATTGTCTCCCACGGACAGTATTTTGCGCAGAGCTTACATCCAATACAGATTTCCTCGTCCACCACAACGATGCTGTTTAGGCTAAGGAAGCCGTGCTCTTCAGGATGTTCCGGGCCCGGGACCTTGTAGAGACAATCCACAGGGCAAAACTCAATACACACCTCACAGCCTGTGCATCCCTCCGGATGTACGAGTGCAACGACTGCAGATTTCTTCTTCTTCTTCGGACCGGGGACGGCTGCTGGGGCTGATGCGGCTAGCTTCGGCGCCTGTGGTGCTTCAGACATTTAGGACTTACATAGTGGTGTGGTTTCTCTGTCCTTACCGCCTCTCAAAGCTGCCACAAAATATACAAAGGGCTCGCCCAATTGTCAAGAATAATTCCGAAAATCATCTATGAGAATAGATCCCTTGTTGATTTTCTCAACAGCAGATCACGGAATAGAACACACTGACCCGAGGTTTCCAAAAACTACAAGAGTCCAGCGCTCGCCAGACTCTTGTAAAATCTTTTTCTGCGGTTATCCTCGGATCATCGACGAAAACCATACTCGCCGCAACGCACCCGATGCCTCACGCCAGTGCTGTCAGTCTCCGATGTTCTTCGCTCGCCCTCAGTCGCCCGCCTTTTACTGATGGCACTAACGGACGAGCACCATTCGCCTGACCTGCTGAAGGTCTCGACTTTGGATTCGATAAAAGTACACGCCGCTTGGCATCATCCTTCCTCCATCATCGGTTCCCCGCCAGACGACAGTTTTGACTCCTGAAGGAAGAAGTTGATTCACGAGAGTAGAAACGTGCTGGCCTAGGAGATTCGTGACGGTCAGGTTCACGTAAGACATCTGAGGAAGAGCAAACTCAATCTTCGTTTCGGGATTGAATGGATTCGGATAGTTTTGAGAGAGTTCGAAGCTCGTTGGGATTTCTGATCCGCCGGACGGGATTGAAACCAACGTCCCTTGTCTGTAGTTGAGCTCGGTCTTGCTTCCTGATTGGCCCGCCGTCCAGCTTGTGCTCGTGCGCGCTTCCACCACGTTGTTGCTGCTATCGCGTATCTCCAATTTCCCGATGCGAACGTTTGCCGGGACAACCAACTGGAAATAACCTGCTTTTATCAGGAGTGTGTCCAAGCGCGTATTATACAGGGACGAATCGACGGCGTTCTTCGGACGCTTGTACACGAGCCACCCGGCGAGAGGTCGTACATCCGTTGGATTCTGATAGGCGAAGATAAACCGACCGACGTATGTCTGAAGGAGGCTATCGAGGTAGCCATATACGATCGCCCCGGCAGTCGCGCCCTTTGCCGTATCGCTCAAGTGGAGAGATGTCATGTAGCCCGCATCGCGAGTCACCGTTGCACTGGCCCCAACTTCGTTGACTCTCACCCGTAGCAGGGCCGTGTCGACGCCAACCACATAGCTTGAGGGCGACCGAACGAACACCCACCTCTTGAACTTTCCATTGGCATCGGTCGTCACGAAGGAGGCTCTCGTACTTGGTGAAATCCAGGTGTTGTTGGCCCATTTGCTGCCCCGCACTGTAGATGTGCCCCTTGTGAGGAGACCGATGTGTTGTTGCTCATAGGCCGTGTTCGCCTTCAGCCCTGCGTATTCGATGTAGAATGCCAGAGGCTGCTCCAATCCAGTAACGGTAGTTAGCGGACCACCGACGTACTTCGGATAAACGTGCACAGTGAGAACAGTATCCTGAGCAACGGTGACTGAGGCAACAAGCGACAAGATAAACAGCAGGCTGAGAATTCGTTTCTGTAAGCTGGTCATAGTGGCCTCCGCATTGATGAATTGAGAGTGGTTGAGTTATGAACAACGAAGAATCTTCTTTAGACTCCAGTTGCACGTCGCCAACACGTCTTTCCCAATCTTGTTCCTCCTCCGATGGGCGGCAAAACAAAACGGAATTCCTGCACGCGCCCCACACGGCCTCAACGTGCCAACCATCCACCATCCACGACGAGGACGTGTCCATTCACGTAGTCTGAGGCAGCCGACGCGAGGAACACGACAGCGCCCTTCAGGTCGTCCGGTGTCCCCCATCTTTCCGCTGGAATTCGCTCCGAGATCTGGCGGAATCGCTCCGCGTTTTCTCGCAGCTTTTCCGTGTTTGATGTAACCATATAGCCGGGTGCAATCGCGTTTACGTTTACGCGATCCTTCGCCCACTCATTTGCCAGAGCCATGGTGAGCTGGGCGACGCCCCCTTTGCTTGCCGCATAGGCAGGGACGGTAATTCCTCCCTGGTAGCTCAGGAGGGAGGCGATGTTGATGATTTTCCCTTTCCGCTTCTTCACCATCTCGCGGCCAACCGCCTGGCAGAGAAGAAAGACAGATTTCAAATTCAGGTTCATCACATCATCCCAATCTTGTTCCGAGTAGTCGATGGCAGGAGCGCGCCGGATGATTCCGGCATTGTTGACGAGAATATGGATATCGCCAAACTTCTCCATCGCTTGACTCACGATTCTGTTGATGAATTCGGAAGTCGAGAGATCCCNNCTCCGCCCAATTCTTCTGACTTCCTCTGCAGTTTCACTTCTCTCGTGATGATCCACCAACACGATATCCGCACCTGCTTCCGCGAGGGCTTTCGTCATACCGGATCCCAATCCCGTGCTCGCCCCGGTGACAACGGCGACCTTGCCGGAAAGATCAAAGAGCTTGTTCACCTTACGAGGTCCTTTCCTCTATCCGAGTTAGTGGATCGCTACAAGCACGTCAGTCAGAATAGTCGGTATTTCAGAACTCTCCGGAAGACGTCTGTAAAGACTGAGATACTTGGGCTCCCGAAGATCGATGCCGGCCAAAGCCGGGAATACTTGTCTTCCTTTTTCGAATGGTCGGATTTGCTGCTTCTGCCATCGACCCGGCTCTTCGATGTAAGGAAGCAAATACTCGATGGCTTTGTTCACCGACGCACCATGCGGAGTGGCGTATCCCCACAGATCAACGCCGTTCCTTCTCGCCATTCGACAGAGCAGGGCGAAAGCATCCTGGTTCATCGCGGAATAGGAAAGCGACCGTGTCCGTGCTTCCTCCAGTGGACAACTTCCGTCGAGGCGTATCTGATGCGGAACAAGAAACCCGCGATAGAGCTGCCAGACCATTCCGGCTTCCTCCTCATCACGAAGGAAGAGTGCGTAGGCCGCCACCTGCACTGCCCACCACGTTGAGTGGTTATTCCCGGCCACCTTCTCTTGAAGCCCGTTTTCACTTGTCGTCATCCATTGGAGAAGACCCGCATACCATTGCCTCACGATTCTCTGTTCTTCTGTCCTCCACTTCCCTGACCGTTCGAGCAACTGCATCCCTTGGGCAGCCCAGACGAAAGATCTGCCGTCGATGATCCCCGCCCCTCTTCCGGAGTTTCGGCCCTTTATTGCCTGGCTGAACTGAAGATGCGGATTCATTCGAGTCAACGTGTCGACAAACCATACCCGGACAAGGAGCGAAGCTCGATCAGAGAATGCGGCTTCGTCAAAGATATAACCAGCCAGGCTGAGAATGAAGACCGACTCCCCCATTCTCTGAAGGTCAGTCCGATGCGCAAGGAAACGATCCGGATAAAACTCGCCGTCGCGACGAATGTAGGGTCCCTGCGGATTCTTCGGATCCGGCCACCAGTAGGGAGCTTCACTGTAATAATCATGAGGATCACCACTCGGCACCGGAGCTCGATTGAACGTCACACTCCACGGTCCCCTCGTCATCCGCTCTTCGGCCAGCTTTCTTAGCCGTTCTAACACGGAACGTGCGTAACGGTCTGTTTTCAGCGTCAGTCGCTTGAGTAACGAGAGTTCATCTTCGTCGAAGAGCATCAGAGAACTGCCCGTTTGCCTCTTCTCCTCCTTCGGGGAGAACTGGAATAGACCCTCATTCTCAGGTGCATCAGGCCCAACATCCTCTGAGTGGAGCGGACCTCGTGCGGCGTCGGCAAAAGAGAATTCATCGGCGCCGACATCCTTCCGTCGATCCCTGAACTGACCCTCGATATCGTGCGTTACAAAAGGAAACGCCCCTTCGGAAGAATCGATGGCGACGCTTTCCGCCGACAGTCGCCAGAGATTGCCCGTCCTCGTGAGCTT
>DMMN01000361.1 GCA_003453835.1 Bacteroidota bacterium
ACCCAGAACTCGAAACCAAACACCCCCCATCATAAGGAGCCTTACCATGAAGAAGTCACTCGTCATCCTGGCCTCAGCAGTTCTGAGCATCGTCGTAGTGGAAAGCGCATTCGCCCAAGCGACCGCTACCCAATCAGTGAACCTTGCAGTGAACACAGTTTATAAGATTTCGACCTCCGGTAACCCCGGTGCCCTGACGGTCACCACGGGAACAGCCGGCACGGACGCATTAACCACGGTGAGCGATGCAACGACCACCTACAGCATCACCCAGAATTTTGCCAACACGGTGAAGATCACGGCGCACCTAGACGCAGCACTGAGTGCGGGATACACGCTTCAACTCGGTCTTGCGAGCACGAAGGGAACAAGTGCAGGGACGGTAGATATTTCGAGTGCGACCTCAGGCAGTGCACAGAATGTCGTCACGGCGATCAACAAAGGTGCGGATGCGGGTCAGACGATCACCTACACGTTCGGTGCAAACGCCAGTGCAGGAACGTTGTCCTCGACCTCAAAGACCGTCACGCTGACGCTTACAAACTAAGTCTCTTGAGAAGAAGTCTCCGCGGCCGAAGATGGTGGGAATCGACCGCGGAGTTCCTTCATCAAACAGGGTGAATGGCTATGAAACCGATCCTACGACATACGGCCAAATGCTCATCTGGACTTTTCCTTCTGACTCTCGTCCTGGGGACTTTCGTGCAGGCACAGGAAGTCAGCACGAGCCAAATCCTGACCCTCGAAGTTCGCGAGCTCAACAAGATTAGCGTCAGCAATAATGCAGTAACGCTGACGGTTGATCAGGCAAGCCTGGAGAGTGGTTCTCCCGTTCCTGCGGTCAACTCGGACGGTCTTCTATTCTGGATGACGAATGGTGAGAGCAAGAAGATCACTGTAGCAACAAACAATCCCGCACCTCGATTCCTCCTTAAAGTCGTTGCCGAGGAAGTCGCCAACGGGAGCGGTGTTTCGGCCCCGGAGGTCGTTTTCAATGACAACTCAACGAAAGATCTCGTCCTCGGGGTTTCAAAAACCTCAGGGAGATGCAGAGTCAGGCTAACGGCTTCAGCAACTATTTCCGATGGAATTGGCAGGGAAATCCACATCATCACCTACACCATTACGGGCGGATAGCTGGGTCGACCCCCATGGTCGGCGGTGGGCTTGTAAATGAAGTACAATGCGCCTATATTGGACGTGTCTGATTCCCCTCAACGCTCACTTTCTGTGCTCACAACCTTGAATCCGACTCCCAAGTTAATCCGCACGCTTGTCCTCGTAACCTTCTCCTCTCTTGTACTCTTCCTCGAAACTGCGCAATCGCAAACCTACGGGACTTCCTCGCACGACATAACGGTGGCGGTTTCGACAATCACGCTTATTCAAGTAAGCTCCGGCGCCGTCAATCTCACTATCGATGGCACGGGCGTTGCCGCCGGTCAAGATGAGATGTCAACTACCGACGAGAGCACTAGTCTGCAATGGGGAGTGAACAGCGGGAACAGGAAGATCACCGTCAACACCAATCTCGTTGCACCAACATTTGTCCTTAAGGTGTTTGCCGTAAGCCCCACCCAAGGGATCGCCGCCGGCGAAGTGACGATAAGCTCAGCAGATGCAGATCTTCTCTATGACATCGGAAAGTCTACGGGCTCCTGCTCACTCAGGTACACAGGTGTTGCCTACGCATCTCAAGGAATAGGGAGCGATGCTCATACTCTTACATTTACAGTCACGACTCAATAGCATGAGACAGAAACAATCCGATTTGAAAGAGCAATCTCCGCGTGGTCGCGGAACTGGTGCAGGCGTGACGTCGGCAATTGTCATTTCGATCGCCTGCATGATTGCTTCTGCCAGTGTTGTATCGGCACAAGAGATTTCCGTTACCGGAGGAAATCAGACGTTGGCGATTACAACGGCCACACTCGGTTCCGAGCCGATCCCAGTCGTCAATGCCGTCACATCCCTGACATATCGCAAACAATCAGTCACCGCGAAGGTAACGGTGAGCACAAGTTGTCCGGGCCAGAGTTTCATGTTAAGCGTCGTCGCGATTTCCGTGACCAAAGGGGTTGCTGCTCCGGCGGTGACGCTGACGAACGGTATGCCGGGCATCGATTTTATCACAGGCATTCCGAAGACCGGTCCGGCGACCGGTACTGCAACCCTGCAATACACTGCCTCTGCAACATTTTCACAAGGCAATAGTGTTGAAGAAGGCAACGACGTCCATACCGTCACCTACACGATTATGGCACAATAGGCCCACCATGGAAAATATGAAATCCCCTACCGCGGTCATCGTCGCATTGCTATGCCTTTCGACCATCGGCTGGCCGCAGGTTTCCGTGATTGGGGAGCTAAGCCAGGACCGCGAGGCACGCCCGGGAGAAAAGTACGAAGGTTCGATCATCGTCAAGAATGACACCAACGAACCTCAGGAAGCGAAGGTGTATCAAACAGACTATCTGTTCTATTTCAACGGGACAAACGACTANNGGGACTACCGCGCGATCAAACGCCCAGTGGGTCAGCTTCAGTCCGTCTTACCTAACCATCCCCCCGCAGAGCACCATCTCCGTCAATTTCACGGTTACCGTACCGCAGTTCCTCAACGAGAAAAACCTTGTGGGAACGTACTGGAGCATGTTGATGGTCGAGGGGATCGCGAAGGGATCCGCGGAATCGACGCTTCCGACGGACCCGAAGAAAGCACAGATGGGCATTCGGCAAACGATTCGGTACGGCATTCAGCTCGCTACTCACATCGCGCAGACCGGAACGAAGAACATCAAGTATCTTGATGCGCAGCTTGTGACAAAAGAGGATGGAAAGAAGTACTTGCAGGTGGATCTGGAGAACACTGGCGATATCGGCATCCGACCGGATGTCTACGTAGAGCTGTTTGACGCATCAGGCGCCTCGGCGGGAAAGTTCTCCGGTGTTCGTTTTCGGCTCTACCCAGGGACGTCGGTCCGTCAGATGATCGAGCTCACCAAGTCGGCGAAAGGTAGGTTTAAGGCGCTCGTTGTTGTTGACGCAGGGGGCGACGACGTCTGGGGCGCAGAGTATACTCTCGAAATATGACCGTCTCGTGAAGTTGGAACGAAACATAGATCCGGTTTTCCGAAACCGGTTTTTTTTTGCGTGCGTGGGCCTGCTCGTCCCGCTCTGGATCGGTTGGTCTGCTCAGAATCATCACGTCGACGTGAAGCTCACGGGATCTTCGCACATTGAATCACTGCCCGGAAAAATCCTCGCCTTCAGTGTCCGCGTTTCGAATCTCATGAACGCCGTGCAGCGCGTAGAACCCTACCTTGTTCTCCCGGCGACGTGGAGAACACTGTCCAAACCCGCTCCCTTCGATCTTCCGCCTGCAGCCTCTGAGCTGCGACTCATTACGCTCTCCGTCCCAGCTGAAGCATCAGTCGGCCAATACGAGGTTCGCTACGGCGTCAAAGATACGCTTGCAGCGGAAGTGACTCTTGGCGTTACCGTGCTCGCTGTTCGCCAGTTGGAGGTTCGCTTTCTCGAAGGTCCGCGATTTGTTGTCGCAGGAGAACAGTATCGGGCGATTTTCATCCTCTACAATCGTGGGAACGTTCGAGACGACATCCGACTGACCGTGCGAAGCAGCGCTGGATTCGCCGCGACCGCCGACTCGATGACCTTTCGCCTTGGGCCGAGAGACTCGCGCGTGATTCCGGTTGTCGTTCGGACTTTGTCGACTCTTCCGGAGAAAGTTCAGGATGTCCTGGAGGTGGCCGCTCGGATGGTTCAGGATTCCGTTACCATCGTTCGAGCCACGAGCTCGGTCGATGTGGTGCCACGCGCGGCAAGATCGGAGGACCAATTTCATCGGTATCCGTTGCATGCAAGATTCCGAGTTGCGGGAGGGGAGGGGGCGAGCGGAACTCAGCTTGAGTTGCTCGGCTCGGGAAATTTTTCCGGGCAGAGCAATGATCGCGTAGAATTCTTCGTTCGCACGCCGGACATTCAGGCAAAATCGGTGTTAGGGCAGAGAGACGAGTACCGGTTGAGTTATCGAAGCGATGCGTTCGAGTTGTACGCGGGAGACAGGAAGTACGATCTCTCGCCGCTGACGGAATACGGGCGGTACGGATTTGGCGGCGGGGGCAGGGTGAGGATGGGGGATGTGACAGCGGGCGCGTTCGTGAATGAGAACCGGTTCTTCCAGCCGAGACAGCCGCAGCAAGGAGGATTCGTCAATTACCGGTTCAAACCGAAGACGGAACTCACGTTCAATGTTCTCAGGAAAGAGGACCTGCAAGAACGTACGATGTTCTCGCTGAGGGGGTTGCTACCGGTGCTCGCCAACTCTGATATGGATGTCGAATACGGACGCGGCCTTTCGGCGGGATGGAACGATGGGGCGTACGCACTTCGTTTGAACGGCTACGAACGACAACTGGCGTATGATGTCAGGGTTGTTCATTCGGGAGCGCACTATCCCGGATACTATCACGATTTGGATTTCAAGACGGCGAATTTTAACTTCGCTCCAGGACGGAATATTCGGATCGAAGGGTACTATCGCGATGAAGAACGGAATCTCGGTAGAGACACCACGCTCGGGTATGCACCGCGAGATCGGTTCTATCAACTTGGATTCGGCTATGCCGACTTTGTCTCCGTCTTCTATCGATCGAATATTCAGCAAGACTTGATGCCCAATCCCCGTTATCGGCGTGGTGAACGCACGCTCCAAGTGCGATCGGGGTACGGATTCTCCGCAGGGAATGTGCTCGTGAACATGGACTACGGCACAACGCGCGACGAACTGCTCGGAAAGAACAATCCCTTTCAGCGGCTTTCGCTTGCCCTGAATCTCAGGCCGGGGGAGAAGCACAACTACAACTTTGGCATTGAATACGCCAAAGACAAGAACATCTTCAGCGATGAAGTCCAGGAACGGATATCGGCGAGTCTGAATACGTGGCTGATGCTGTTACACAACATACAGGTGACGACGACGATCTACGGCGCGCGCACGAATGCCGTGATCTCGCAAACGTTTTATTTGATCGACCTGACGGTTGAGCAATCCTTCGCCTGGGGACACACGTTGTTGTTCCGAGGTCGGCAAACGTCGTTCACTCCTTCCGCTTTGGGACCGGACCGCTCGTATATGGTAGAATACTCGATGCCGATTGGCGTTCCGATTGAGCGTATCAAAACCAGCGGCTCGCTTCGGGGAAAAGTGATCGACATCGAATCAGGTAAGAGTCTCCAAAATGTACTGTTGTACGCCGGCGGCTCCGTCTCGATAACGGATGAGGATGGCGAGTTCTCCTTCCAAGCGCTCAAGCCGGATACGCACTATGTTCAAATTGATATGGCCAGTGTTGGATTGAATCGCGTCCCGACTCAGGTAATGCCACGACAGATTGGGATCAAAGGAGGAGAGGAATCTCGGCTTGACGTTGGTGTGATACGTAGCGCTTTCGTCTCCGGCACTATCATGTTGTACAGCCTGGGAGAAGCTCTTCCATCAGATACGGCAAGGCAGGCGTTTCTCGAGGTCGGAGGTCATGCGAATGCACTGCTGGAGCTCTCCAGCGGCGTTGAAGTCCATCGGCGAGTTACGGATAATCGTGGGAGGTTTTCGTTTGGTGATCTTCGCCCCGGCCAGTGGACGCTGCGCGTTCTGGACGGTAATCTCCCTCCCAATCACTATGTTGAGAAGGAATCGTTCGACGTGATGATTGATCCTGGTGAGAGAAAGCAATACGCGATGAGAGTTCTGCCGCGCAGAAGAAGAATTCAGATCATCGAAGAAGGGAAGACGATTCAACAAGCTCAACCGACTCAGGAGCAGACACCCGATCTTGCACGAAAGACCTGCACCGTTGTTCCACGCAATGATCGCTCCGGGTTCGTTGTTCAACTTGCGGCGTGGAGTTCGGAACAAAGTGCGCGCTCCGCAGCCCGCGTAGCCGAAAAACTCACCAACGCCACTGCGATGGTCGAGCGAATCGCCCGCGGCTTCAGAATCAGACTCGGCGCTTTCAAGACGCGGGAGGAGGCTGAAGCTATGTGCAGGCGCCTTTCGAATCTCAAGTAAAGGTCCCGTTGACTCGGAATGAAGCCCCGAAAATCTGTTTCGGGGCTTTTTTTTTATGCCACCCTGTAGAAACTACAATCCCGCCGACGGATTCACTTTCAACTCATTCCTTTCTTGAATTCCTAACTCTTTCAAGAGAAATGATTTACAAGAGAGACCCGATTCTGCTCTCTCGAATAAGTCCCTGGCATTTCGTTTGAGCTTGGAACGGCAGCAAACGAGGCAATAAAACAATGAAAACTCTCTTGACATTCATTCCATCTTTCGCTTACTTCGAACCAAGAATGAGAAGGCTCACCCCCACCGCCCTGCTTTTGAGTTCTGCCCTAGTTCTGTTTCCATGCCTCGCACTGGCACAGAGCGGAAGTAGTGTGACCCAAGCTGTGACCATCGAAGTAAAGCCGATCACAAAGATCTCCGTTACGGGAAACCCAAATGCGCTCGTGGTGAACGATGCATCCTCGAGTTCCGATCTCACAGCCGTCAGCGATGAAAACACCGCCTACAGTATGCTCACGAATCTGGAGAACATGAAAATCGTCGCGTCGATCAACAATCCAATGCCTTCCGGAACGCGACTGATGATGAAGCTATCCAGCACGCAGGGTGTGAGTTCCGGATTGGTTGACATTTCGGGTGCTCTTGCGCCGGTGAACGTTGTGACGGGTATCGGAAGAGGGAGCGAATCGAATCAGCGGATCACATACACCTTTGCCGCGAACGCATCAGTCGGAGAGATTGATTCCGAGTCAAGAACAATCACTTTGACGTTGACCGACTGAGGCCGAAGATGAATACTATTATTCGCACAGCAAACATAGCAATCTTGACTATTTCTTTCGTTGGTGGGTTGATGGCGCAACGAACAAGCTCGGTGACGCAGGTTGTAACCTTCAGTGTGAAAAGAACGGCTCCGGTGGCAGTTGTCATGCAGATGACGGACGTTACGCTTGCCAACGCGAAANNTGGCCAGCAAGAAGCTCACGGTTGCTATGGGGTCGGATCTTCCTGATGCGACAATCGAAATGGATATGCGAACATCTTCAGGCTCCTCCGCGAAACATCTTCTCAGCTCGTTCTCGAACGAGTTACCATTCAACAGTCGCATCGATCTTCACTATCGAGTTGTTAACGCGGTCGGATCAACATCATCTCTTGCTGGTTCGGTGATTTACACTGTAACCGACTAGTTCCCTCTCCTAAAGATCTCTTCTCAGCATTTCCCTCTCGATAGTCAAATTGCGTTCGAGGTATTGTCGGCACTTCACAATTTCCTACCCCTCATAGTCATTTCTTACCTTCGCCGCTCAATCTGCTCGTCCCATTTGTGTCCCCGTTGTTCGATATGAGTCTTGTCTTGTTTCGGCGCCCACGATGAGTTGAAATCACGGTCCGCGTCGGCGAGATAAACTCTCATTCTCGCCGTTTTCCGTTCCGCCCCTCCTATTCGTCAACATTCTCCCGTCCGATCTCACTTTGTCTACGGTGCTCACCGTAGAGATATAGGTGACGCGCCGTATTTTTGAAATTACGGTAGGCATCCGATAGTATCTTTGGCCTCAAAAAGTGAATTTGGTGGCGAATTCACAGGGGAGTCCTGTCGAATTCATCCTTCCTAAACCAAATGCACTTTCTTGAGGAGCACTTCATGGAGCCGATCAGAGTTCTCATCGCCGACGACCATAATGACTTCCGCAAAGTCGTTCACGATTTTCTCAAACGCTTGCCCAATGTAACCGTTGTGGGTGAAGCGATTGACGGTGTCGACGTCATCGAGAAGATGGAGAGACTCGATCCCGATCTTGTCTTGATGGACATTTCGATGCCTCATCGGAATGGCCTGGAGGCGACTCGCATCATCAAAGAGCGATGGCCGGCAACGCGGGTCGTGATCTCGACGATGAGCGACAGCCCCATCTATCGACTTCAGGCACTCCAGGCTCACGCCGATGATTTTATACCGAAATCGGCTCTCAAGCCGCAGCTTGAATCGATGCTCCGCTCGATACACCAGCCTTCCACTCGCGCACTCTCTCATCCACCTACGTCATTCTAAGAACTCGAAGAAGAACCATTCACACTCATCCACACACAAACCACATAAGGAGTAACATCATGCAAACTATCAAGATTCTGCTGGCAGACGATCACGAGGGATTTCGCCGATCGCTCTACTCGTTTCTCAGAGCCCAAGCCGGCGTCGAGATCATCGGGGAAGCCAGGGACGGCGACGAAGCCGTCGAGAAAGCCGTGCAATTGCATCCGGATCTCGTGCTTATCGACCTCGATATGCCGAACCGCGACGGGTTTGACGCCACGAAAGAGATCAAACAGCTCTCTCCGGACACGAAGGTCGTGATTCTCTCGATGCATGGCGGTGAAGTCTACCGTCGCATGGCGTGGAAGAATGCGGCTGACGGATTCATCGACAAGAGCTCGATGAAGAACGCGTTACTCACGCTCCTTCTCAACGAGCACGATCGGTTGAACACCGTTGCCGTCGGGGTTCATGCCGCGTAGCGTGGCGGATATGGAAACAAGGTGATTCTCCTTCTCCAACATATCGAACAAACGAACGGCGCCGGGTTATGGACCGGCCGACGAGACCGGAGGTTTAGAACGCGATAATGTTTCGATTCCGAAACATACTGCGCCTCCTCGTCTCGTCGGCTCTCCTGCTGTTCCTGGGCGTGTCTGCGTACGGCAATGTGACCGTCACTTCCGCGAGCGGAGGTACGAACCTTTCTGCCGACAAAGCCGCCAATGCGACCTCGCCTGCTTGGACGACGCTTGGAAACATCGTCATCACGGAAGTTGCAAACGGTGACCTCGCCGCCGACCAGACAAACGCCACGCTGATCCTTACCGCTCCTACCGGATGGCAGTTCAATGCGGGTGTCGGTACGGTCGTGTATACGGCGAGCAGAGACATCACGGCGGCGAGCGTTGTTGTGACAGGGACGACCATCACGGTAACGTTTTCGACTGACGGAACGGAGAACAAGGCTGACCAGATCACGATCAGCGGGATCCAGATACGGGCAACGAGTGGCGCAACGCTTCCGGCATCCGGCCAGATCTACAGGAATTCTGGATCTGCCGGTACCGCAACGATCGCGGGAATTACAGCCACGGCGAGCACGGACGGATCGGGCGGCACCAATTTCGGTTCGTTGTCCCAGATAGCCGGTGCGGCAAGCAAGCTGGCGATTGTCACGCAACCGTCGGGCTCGGCCGCTGCGGGCGTCAGCTTCGCAACACAGCCGGTCATCGAGATTCAGGACCAGTTCGGTAGCCGGCTCAGCTCGGCCAATGGGAACGCTGATAATACAACCGTCGTCACAGCGGCTCGAAGCGCAGGCTCGGGAACACTTCAGGGCACCCTCACCGCCACTTCTTCGGATGGTAGGGCTACGTTCCTGGATCTTCGACATAACGTTGCGACAACGATATCAGTCCTGTTCTCGAGTGGAAGCCTCACAACCGTCACGTCCGGTAACATTGTCGTCAGCGCGGGATCCGCTTCGAAGCTGACCTTTGTTCAACAACCGACCACAACGACGGCAGGACAGGCGATCTCTCCCGCCGTTACGGTAAAGCTCCAGGACGCGTTCGACAACGATGTGACGACGACCGGCACGTCCGTCTCGATTGCTCTCATCTCGGGAACGGGCACGCTGAACGGAACCCTTTCTCGATCGACAACTTCCGGCGTTGCCACCTTCAATGACCTGAGTAACAACACCAGCGGCACGAAGTCCCTGGAAGCCACGTCGGCCGGCCTCACAAGCGCGACCAGCAGCTCATTTACGATAAACGCGAGTTCGGCAACAAAGGTCGTCTATGTTCAGCAACCGACCAATGCGTCTGCCGGTGCAACGATCTCGCCGGCCGTTACGGTGCAGTTGAGAGATGTATATGACAATGATGTCCTTAGTTCAGGTGTGAATGTCTCCGTCGCCTTGACGAGCGGCACAGGCACGCTGAGCGGAACGACGACACAAGCATNNCTTGTCGGGTCGAAGCAATTGACGGCGACCAGTGCCTCATTGACGTCGGCCGTCAGCAGCTCGTTTACGATCAGTCCAGCCTCGGCCTCGCAGCTCGCGTTCGTGCAACAGCCCACCAATGCTAATGCCGGCGCCCCGATCACTCCTTCGATCACTGTCCAACTGAAGGACGCTTTCGGTAACAACGTTGCCCAATCGGGTGAGTCGATTACAATGGCGATCTCCTCAGGAAGCGGCACGATGAGCGGGACAACGACCCGAACGACGGACGTCAACGGGCTCGCGACGTTCGACAACTTGAGCATCAACCTCTCCGGTTCGAAGAACCTCACGGCCTCAAGCGGATCATTGACCACGGCAGTAAGCTCCACATTCACGTGGGCGCCGGGCGGCGCCTCTCAGTTGGTGNNATACGGTCGCTGTGAGAGATATCTTCGGTAATCCCGTCTCGACGTCTATCTCCGTGGCAATGACGCTCTCCTCCGGGACAGGGACGCTCAGCGGAACCACGACGAAGACGACGGTCGATTCGATCGCAACCTTCGATGATCTAAGTATCAACGTGACCGGAGCCAAGCAGTTGACCGCCTCGAGCACAGGCCTCACATCTGGTGTGAGTTCGACGTTTAGCATTAATCCATCCGGGACCCCTACAAAAGTAGTATTTATCCAGCAGCCGACGACAACGACCGCCGGTCAGACGATAAGCCCCTCAGTCACAGTCCAACTGAAGGATGAGTCCAACGTCAACGTGGCGTCCTCGGGTGTCACCATCACGCTGTCACTGACCTCGGGAACGGGCACATTGAGCGGAACCCTTTCGCAGGTCACGAGCTCAGGCGGGTTGGCCACATTCAATGATCTGAGCATCAATCTCGCGGGATCGAAAGAGATCACCGCGACCAGTTCGGGATTGACTTCCGATGTGTCGGCATCCTTCACCATTAATGCGGCCTCCGCGAGCAAACTTATTTTCGTCCAACAGCCGTCGAACGTGTCGGCCGGTTCTGCGATTTCGCCGTCGATAACAGTTCAGCTCGCTGACCAATATGGCAACGGCCTTTTGACATCCGGCGTGAATGTGACGATGTCACTCTCATCCGGCGCGGGCACGCTGAGCGGGACTTTGACGCAGGCGACAGTCTCCGGAGTGGCGACGTTCAACGATCTCAGCATTAACGTAGCCGGCTCAAAGCAACTGACTGCCGCGAGCAGTGGATTGACATCGGCAGTGAGCAACAGCTTCACGGTGAGCGCAGGGGCGTTTACCAAGCTACAGTTGCTCGTGCCCGGCGAGACGGCTTCGCCGGGATCGCCCTCGGGCAAGACAGGTACGCCAAGCAGTCGAACGGCCGGCACAGCTTTCACGGTGACGGTGAACGCGGTCGACGCGAACTGGAACATCGTAAGCAGCGTGACGGATGTTGTGGGAATCACTTCGAATGATGCCAACGCATCTCTGCCGGCCAACGCCGCACTCGTGAGCGGCACCAAGACCTTTAGCGTTACGCTAAAGACGGCCGGCAGCAAAACGCTGACAGCGACAGATATTTCGGACGGATCAAAGACGGCAAACACGAGCCCATCCATTACGGTTAATGCAGGCGCATTCACAAAGCTCCAGCTCCTGGTGCCCGGTGAAACAGCTGCTCCCGGATCAGCGACAGGCAAGACAGGCTCGCCGACTGCACAGACCGCGGGAACGGCATTCAACATCACGGTCAATGCGGTCGATGCCAACTGGAACCTGGTCAACACCGTCACGGATGTTGTTAATATTGCCTCGACGGATGTCAATGCTACTCTGCCCAGCGACGACCTGCTCGTTGCAGGGACAAAGACATTGAGCGTGACCCTTAAGACCGCGGGAAGTGCGACGCTCACTGCAAGCGATGTGAGTGATGGTTCGAAAACTCTCAATACAAGTCCCTCAATTGCCGTCTCCGCAGGCGCCTTTGCGAAACTTCAATTGTTGGTGCCGGGAGAGACTGCAGATCCCGGTTCCGCGACGGGAAAGACAGGGACGCCATCATCGCAAACAGTGAACGTCCAATTCAGCGTCACTGTCAAAGCGGTGGACGCGAATTGGAACCAGGTATCCTCTACAGACGTCGTAGGCATCACATCATCCGATCCGGCGGCCACATTACCCGCCAATGCGGCGATGGTCGCGGGGACTCAGTCGTACAACGTTACTTTTGGAACTGCCGGCGGTCAGACTTTGACGGCGACAGATATCACGAACGGCACTCGATCCCCGAACACCAGCCCGACAATCACAGTCAACGCTGCCGGAACTGGGACAGTAACGCCTGCCTCTGGCGCGAGTGCAGTTTCGGCTGACAATGTGGGAGGCACGTGGACGGCACTCACAGGTCCAATCTACACAGAGTCAACCTCCGGGAATGCAGCGGTTGGCACAATCATTCTCAATGCCCCCACCGGATTCGAATTCGACACCGGAGGCATCGCTCCCACTGTGCTCATTACTCGAGTGGGTGGAACGGGAAACAGCTCGCGCAATATCAACGGTGTGGCAAGCGGCACGTCTGCTGCCGTTGGTTCCGTCACTGCTTCGCAAATCACTTTCTC
>DMMN01000180.1 GCA_003453835.1 Bacteroidota bacterium
AAGCTTCATCTCCTCGTTCACTTCGTCGTGAAAGCGACCCATGAAGCGTTTGATGGAGTAGACTGTATTCTGCGAGTTGGTAACCGCTTGACGTTTTGCAGCCGCGCCGACGAGCCGCTCCCCGGACTTCGGAAATCCGACGACGGACGGCGTTGTGCGCCCACCCTCGGAATTTGCGATGACGACGGGATCATTCCCCTCCATCACTGCAACAACCGAGTTCGTTGTGCCGAGGTCGATTCCAATGATCTTACCAGTTTTGTTTGACATTGTTGCTCACTCCTTTGTTGGTTATGCGGCTACGATGCCGCGGCTGTTGTTATCAATACTCCCGACGAGAATCCGGTTTCCGAGGTCGCACGCCCTTTCGTACAAAAAGGCAAAGTCGAATCCGCCCACCACGGATTCGACAGCCGTTTTCTGCTTGACTCCTCACTGATCATGTTAAGGAAGGCCGACGTTATTTCACCCTCACTTCGATCTGCTTCGGCTTGGCTTCCTCCGCCTTGGGCAGGGTGATCGTCAGGATACCGTCTTTATAGACGGCATCGATCCCGTCGTTCCTCACACTGGATGGGAGCGTGAACGATCTCTGAAATGAGCCGTAGGAGCGCTCGATCCTGTGAAAGCTTCCGGTCTTCGACTCGTTCTCTTGCTTCTTCTCCCCCCTAATTGTCAGGACGCCCGATACGAGGGTGATCTTCACATCATCCTTCTCCACTCCGGGAAGATCCACTTTCACGACATACTCGTTGTCGCGTTCTGCGATATCGACCGCGGGCGTCCAGTAGGTGAGTCCAAAACTCTCGTCTGCCTGCGTCCCCCCTCGCACAAACGTATCAAAGAGCCGGTTGATCTCTCTCTGCATGTTGAAGATATCGGATGACCAGGCAGCCAGGTCTCGTGAAGGGTTCCATCGAATGAGTGACATCGTCGTAACCTCCTTTCGGTCCTTGCATTTGTTCGTTGTTGTTCTTACTTGACTTCGATTGTTCGCGGCCGGGCCGATTCTGCTTTCGGCACGACGATCTTCAGAATGCCGTTCTGAAGATCGGCAGAGATCTTATCACCATCGATGGCGTGCGGGAACTCGATTGAACGGCTGAACTCTCTTAGGCGCATCTCATTCAGAAGCACACGGCCATCCCGAGGCATCTCGTACGGCTTCCGCTCGCCCGCGACGGTGAGCACGTCATTTTCGAATGTGATCCTCAGCTCATCCTTTTTCACGCCGGGGAGCTCGGCAACGACAATCGATTCATTCTCATACTCAGCGATGTCGATCGCGGGATGCGAATGCCTTGGCGCGAAGTCTTGAGTCAGGATATTCTCGATCAAGTTGTTGAATGTCTGCGGGTAGTCTAGTCGAACCAGCATTTCTTTGCTCCTATAGTGTTGTTGGTGGATTTTGTTTCAGTTGCTCTATGCTTTCCACTCAATGCTCGTGCCAAAGAAGCCACGAGACAAGGGACGCCGAAAACCCTTCAAAACAAGACGTTCCATTCGATGATCCACTTCCCTCTCGGATTGTGGGCGACACTCTGTCAGCCGGACGCCGGGAGGAGTGTCAGGTTCCGAACCGAGCTGACAGTTCCTCTGCAACTATTTCAGGAAAGGGGAATTCCTTGACTTTCCAAGTCAATTTCTTTAACCTTGAAGGCATTTTTTTGAGAAACTCATTCGTTTTCTTCGACAACCGTCATTTGAACAAGGATTCCCATGCGAAAGCTGTTTCTGCTTCTTGTCGTCCCGTCGGCACTCGTTGTGGCTCAATCCAAGAGCTTCGACCCATATGCCCGAATCGGCTTTGAATCAATCACCCCAAACGATCTCAGCGCGCATCTTCATTTTATCGCGTCTCCTGAACTTGAAGGGCGTGAGACCACATTCCGCGGTCAGAAAGTCGCCGCACGCTACATCGCATCGGTCTTTCAGAAGCTTGGCCTCAAGCCCATCGGAGACGACCAATCGTACTTCCAGCGCTTCGATCTGGAAGTGACCCGGATCAGTGAACACTCCAACATCGCCGTCACGACACGGAAGGGACCCAAGAGCTTCACGATTCGGAGAGATTTCCTCACACAGAGCACCCGCGACACCATCTATCAGGCACCTGTTGTATTCGTCGGCTACATGGACGCGACTCTTGACTCGGCGGCCCAGGCCCTTATCAAAGGAAAGATTGTAGTGGCATTCGGCGGAAGGAAAGGCGATTCCAAAGACACCAGCATTTCGGCGGCACGACGAGTATCCTTCTCAAGATCGTTCCCTGGAAGCGTCGCCACGATGGTTGTAGCGGACGACTCGGGGTCCGGTTCCATTGATCGACTTTACGCACGCTTCAGCCGGGCAATGGAAAAGACGTCGATGCGGCTTCCGGGAGCGCAAACGAGAGGCGGATTCTCTTTTCCTCCGGTCTATTACATCAGTCCGCCCCTTGCGGGAGAATTGTTGAAGGAGTTCGGCAAGAGTCTCGACGATGTTCGCCGGAAGGCCCAGGGGGGCCGCGACATCAAGCCTACTACGCTCAAACAAGCAAGCGTCCGCATCGAATCAAAACTCTCGAGGGAGGTCAGGCAATCGGAAAACGTGATCGGGCTATTGGAGGGAAGCGATCCGGCAGTGAAGGACGAAGTCGTGTTGTTCACGGCACACTACGATCATGAAGGGATCGGTGCTGATGGAATAATTTTCCACGGAGCAGATGATGACGGCTCCGGAACGGTGGCCGTTCTCGAGCTTGCGGAAGCATTTGCCACGAACCCCGTGAGACCACGCCGGAGTGTCGCGTTTATGACCGTCACCGGCGAGGAAAAAGGGTTGCTCGGCTCCGAATACTACGTGAAGCACCCAATCATCCCACTGGACAAGACGGTTGCGGACCTCAACATCGACATGATCGGAAGGACGGACAAAAAGTACGACGAGCTCAAGGTTCAAGACTACGTGTATGTTATCGGATCCGACAAGATCAGCATCGAGTTGGATAGCCTGCTGAAGACTTCGAACAACGAATCAGAAGCCCTTTCGCTCGACTACCTCTACAATGACGAAAACAATCCAGATGGGTTCTACTACCGGAGCGATCACTACAACTTCGCCAGAAACGGGATTCCCGTGATCTTTTTCTTCACCGGAGTGCACGTCGACTACCACCGTCCCACCGACACGGTCGACAAGATCCAGTTCAGCAAGATGGCAAAGATCACGCGACTGATCTTCTACACCGGCTGGAAGGTCGCGAATAAGACCCACAGGCTCGTGACGAATACTCCGGCGGCGGCCCGTTGACATGTACAGTAAAGAGGAACTTCGCAAGGGGCTGGAGACACGCACGATCGGGAGGAGATTCTTCGTCTTCGAGACGATCGATTCTACCAACGCGTGTGCGAAAACTCTCGGCGACGCCGGGACCGACGAGGGCTCAGTGGTTGTGGCTGATTTTCAAACCGAGGGTCGGGGCCGGCACGGTCGTTCATGGATCGCTGAGCCCGGTGCAAATCTTCTCTTTTCAGTTCTCCTTCGACCCGCGACGCGGGAGGAATCCGCCGGTCTGCTCACATTCTTTGCAGCCGCGGCCGTGGCCAAAGCCATTGAGTCCACGACGGGCTTGTCGGTCGAATGTAAATGGCCGAACGATTTGCTCCTTAGGGGAAAGAAATTCTGCGGGATTCTGCTCGAGAATTCCTTTCAACTTCGCGAGCTGGCATACTCCGTGGTCGGCGTGGGAATCAATGTAAACCAGAATTCGTTTCCAGACGAGCTACGCGCGAACGTCACGTCCCTTGTGCACGAGTGTGGTTCTCCGCTGGATCGGAAGGAACTCCTCCAGCGAATCCTCCTGGAGATGGACACCCTCTACGTCGAAGCCGCGAAAGGAGATTTCCGACTTGTGCTTGATGAATGGTTACAGCGATGCCGGATGTTCGGGCAAAGTGTCACGGTGGAGCAACATCACGAGCAAGTCTCGGGCACTGTCGTTCGGCTGAACGAGGACGGGGGGCTTGTGATCAGAACATTGTCCGGAACGACCACGGTCTATGCGGGAGACGTCACCGTTGTGGCGTAGAATAGGTGAACCCTCCAGAGCGTCCGGAGGGAATGAGAGGTGTTCAATTGGATTTCGGGAGGTCGACAAAAACAGTGAAGCCAACCATGATCCTCGCGATAGACATCGGCAATACGCATACGGTCTTTGGCGTCTATCAGAAATCAAAGCTCGTCGCAGATTGGCGCGTGACAAGCATGCTTCAACGCACGGAAGACGAGGTAGGCACCCAAGTAAAGCTGTTCCTCGAAGAAGCGGATATCTCGCTGAAAGAAGTCACCGGCGTCGGGATTGCATCTGTCGTTCCGAATGNNAAGTACTTCAAAGTCGAACCGCTGCTGATCTCGTCCGCATTGAACCTGGGAATCAAGATTCACTACGACGATCCAAACTCGGTCGGCGCTGATCGGCTCTGCAACGCCATCGCCGGGTATCGGCATTTCGGGGGGCCGCTCATCATCATCGATTTCGGTACCGCGACGACGTACGACATCGTCGCCTCCAATGGCGACTACCTTGGAGGTGTCATTGCACCCGGAGTTGAGACCTCATCTGTTGACTTGCACAGGCGAGCTGCAAAGTTGCCAAAAGTCGAGCTGCACTTCCCGACATCGATTATCGGGAAGGACACGGTGTCAAGCATGCAGGCAGGGATTCTTTACGGCGCCGTTGACGCCATGGAAGGAATGATCGTGAGACTCCAGGGTGAGATCAAGAAGCGTGAGGGAAAACAGGCGAAGGTGATCGCGACGGGGGGATTCTCGGGAGTTCTTGCACAGAGATCAAAAACTATTTCGGCCTGCATCCCTACGCTGGTGCTTGATGGGGTACGAATCATCTACGAGCGCATCTATTCCACACGCGGCGGAAGAAGCCGCTGATGCGCCCGCCTCTCCCCTCTACGTTGACGACTCGTGTTTTGTGCGTTCCTCGAATTCCCGTCTGATGTGATCAATCTCCTTTGCCTCCGGATGGCGGGCGTACGTAAGCTGATAAAGGGCCAACAGACCCCTCACCCCGGCCTCCAGCCGTCTCGACTGAGTTTGGACATCCAGCATGATCTGCACCAACTCCTTCCGTGCCTGGGGCGGGAGTGAGGCAAGGAGTTCCTGGCAGCGCGAATCGAGATCGGCGGAAATGTTTGCAAACGCGGTGTTCAGCGTGGGGGTAATCGCGTTGATGACATCCCGCACCTTATCCGTCGCCTCCTTGTTCAGGACCATTTCCTTTGCCTGTTCCTCTTCGAAGGCCCTTGCAACGCGAAACAGATGGCGTTCGTGTGTTGCCTTTATGAGATTGGCAAGATGGTACAAGTCCGTCAGTTCTTTCCGGACGTAGTCATAGGCGCCGAGCTTCATCGCTTC
>DMMN01000018.1:0-10892 GCA_003453835.1 Bacteroidota bacterium
TGTTGACACGTCGGCTGGCAACGGCATACGACAATCCGATCTTTACTTCACACGGAGTGGCAAAGCTGCCGTTCTTTAATCGCAGCCACCCCGTGACCCGCCGGGGAAGAGCCCTGCTGGGATTGATTTCGGCAACGACCGGTGTGCCGCACTGGACCGCCACATCGGAGAGGGCATCCCCCTCGTTAATAAAGAACCACGTGATTACGTTTTCTTTTTGGATCACGTTCGTCACGCGGAAGATCACCATCGGCTCCTTCATCGGGGTGGGCGCTTGAGAAGAACTTGAATGCCGGGATGGGGAGGCAAGAGAAACCGATGATTGAACCGGTAACCCCGGCTGCCGCGCTGCTATTTCTTGTAGCTCCTGAAGATTATACGTCTGTCGTTCAAGTTTCTTTCCCGTCACGATATCGATAAACGTCGGATCATATGTTTCGACAACATTGAACAGTAAAAGCGACGATGCCGTGAGCAGCCCGACAGTGAATCCGCCGATATGGGCCCAATAGGCAATGTTGCCACCTCCAAGTAACAGGCCGAAGACATCGAAGACGAACCAGAAGAGAATCATCCAGTACGTCTTCGTGGTGAATCTCCCCGATTTCCAAAACACGCCGATCATCGGCATCGAGTAGCCGTACACACAATTGAGTCTGTTCATTGGAAAGAGGATGAGCGCCATGCCAATGATGCCGTTCACCGCGCCGCTCGCTCCAATTGCCGGATGTGAATCGAACGTGAGATGAGTTGATGACGCGCAGATGGCAAGGAAGAGATAGAGAAACGGATACGCGAGGTTCCCGACGGTCGCGCACACAGCGTTGCCGAAGATCCAAAGGAAGAGCATGTTCCCGACGAGATGGAACAGGTCGGCATGGAGAAATGCGTTCCCGATCATTTGCCCGAGATCCCACTCTTGAAGAATGAGCGATTCAATAACGTCGTTGGGGAGGGACTCGTAGATCGTGAGGAAGAACATCAGAGAGGTAATCACGATGATGCAGATATTGACGATGGGAAGCCGGGTGAAGACGGTTTCCATCTTGTACGGTATGATGAACATGCGTAGCCTCCTTTTGAGGAATGTGTGAGAAGGATGATGTTGCTTCCTCTTCCCTGCGTGCGAACTTGTCCGCCCCTCGATCAGACAAGACTCATCGGCACAAGTGCCATCGCACTCTACCCCACAAAAGACTGTACGAACTGTCCTTGCGTTCCGGTTGTACTGCAGTGGTGTGATAAATCGGTGCGGGAGTGAACGATCAAAGTCGATTCCTACTGCGATTGTTCTCTTGCTCGTAAAACAGCAGTTCTCCTGAGATGGATTGCATTATTTCGCCGTCTATCATTGATTGATCTCTGTTATCGGCAAGTACGGCGAAGTGTATCGGGTATGGCGTTACTTCTAGCGTTTAATCATGACAAATGCAAGAGATTTCTTGTGGGGGTTTTTTGACGATAGTGAGCTTAGACGTGGATCATTACGGTGTGAGCGTTCTTCAGCAGGCGAGGGCGGGAGAAGCCGAAGACATTACTGGATGGGCTTGAAAGTTGTGCTTTCGGGCTTCTTGGTCCGGCACCATCGAGGCCGCCAAGACAGAGATGTGGCTACTAAAAGGGGGGAGAATCAAGGAAGTCGAACTTGGGCCGTTTCCTCGGGATGTCACAATCCCGGCAACTGTGGCATCTCGTCCAAAACGAGACCATAATACACGCCGACAAGACCCGCTCGGCAGCGGAAGACAAAGAATCAGTGGCGACCGCTATCCCGTCCCGATTACATTCACAAGCTCGAACATCGGCAAGTACATCGAGACTAGGATTGCACCGACGATCAGTCCCAGCAGAAGGATCAGCACCGGCTCGATGACGGAAGAGAGAATCTCAATCTTTGCATCAAGTTCTTTCTGAAACTGATCTGCTACGGTAAGGAGCATCGTATCGAGCTCGCTTCCCTCCTCGCCCACGGCAATCATTTGGGCGACCATGGGAGGAAACAGCCGCGAATCGAACATGGGCTCTGCGAGAGCACTACCGTGCCTCACCCGCTCGAGCACTCTCTCGATCTCTTCTTTCAAGGCTCTGTCCGACGCCATTCGCTGGGCGACAGTGAGCGCCTCCAGGAGCGGAACGCGGGCGCGCAGCAACGTTCCAATCGTGCGGCACGTTCGCGCAATCATGTTCTTCGAGATGATTTGCCCTACAAACGGCAACTTCGCGGCTAACGCGCCCGCTCCCTTGCGCGCAACGGATCGCGCCGGAGCGCTCCGAAGTATCAGACCTCCGATAACCAGCGCCGCGATGGCATAATGACCGAACGCGATGATCCATTCGCTCAACGCCAGGACGATCTGCGTTCCGATTGGAAGCTCAACCTGAAACGTTCGGAACATTTCCGCGAACGCGGGCACGATGAAGACGAACAGAAACAATACGCTTGCGCAAGCGACTGCAAGCACGAGGAGCGGATAGACCAACGCTTGCATAACCTTCCGTTTCAGCCGCTGCATTGCCTCAAGATGGTCGGCGAGATCCGAAAGGACATCGGCCAGGCGACCGCTTTCCTGCCCCACCTCAGTCGTAACGACGAACAGATTGTCGAATACTTCGGGGTGGAGTGACAGGGCGCGCGAGAACGAGCTACCGTGTTGAATCTCGCTCACCATCCCCGCAATCACACTCTTCATCGATGCGGAACGCGCCTGGCGTTGGAGTACCTCCAGCGAGTGATGAAGGGAAATCCGGGCCCGCAGCAGAACGGCCAGTTGCGAGCAGAACTCGGCCACGTCGCGACTCCCAACCCTCCGCCGCCGCAGAGTGTCCCTCCAACTCCCTTGCGCCGGTTTCTCCTGGAATTGTTCCGCTGCTTGATCTCCCCCGTCGATGAAGCGCCTCATGTCGATGGTCTCTTTCATCAGTGTATTCCCCCCGCTATCCCGGTAAGGTGAAGCCTGCACGAATGCGGCAAATGATTGATGTTATGGATACGCANNTACTCGATCAAGGAACAAGGCCAAGACCACAAACAAGAATTGCCCGCGAAACACACGAACGACGCGACAACTACTTCGTACTGTTCCGCGTATTTCGCGGAAAGAACCCACCGCTTCTGGCGGTGATCAATTACATCGAGTTCAAGAAAGGTAAGAAAATCGTTTGCGAAGATTCGCGCGGATTCGCGGGTAGAAGAATAGCGTTGAGTAACTACCGAGTTTCCACCATCATCACCCTCCCGTCCAAATCGGTCACCAACACGCGAGAGCGACTCAGGGGAACCGGTGTGCTGACGATCGATACGCCGACGCGATGTTGCCAGAGGATGGCGCCGGATTTCCCGTCCAACGCAACGACGAGACCGTTCTTTGTGCCGAAGAAGACGACGCCGTCTTTCTCGATGGGCATCGAGGGGTCGATGTCGTAGCCGTAGCCGCAATGTGTAACCCAGATAGGCGTCGGCTCGTTGGCCGATGTGGAGAATGCCACGAGCGTATCGGCCATGCACTTCGCGTACACTCGACTGCCGTCTTCGGATAGCCCGATGCTCTCGCGCACCTGATAGCGATTCGATCGCCAGATGGTCCTGCCCGTGGAGGCATCGATGGCCGTCATATAACGATCGGGGGCCACGATGAAGATTTTTCCGTCTGCGGCTACGGGCCGGCAGGCGGCGGGCGAAAAGAGAATCCCGGCATTTCCGTTCGACCACTTCCAGGCGAGTGAGCCGTTCTTCTTGTTCAACGCGTAGAGATATGTATCCCATGCACCGAACACCACCAGGTCTTGATAGATCAGCGGCTTCGTCTCAACGAATCCCTTCACGTCTTTGTACTCCCACACGATGGTTCCTGTCTGGAGGTCTATTGCCCGGAAGACCCCATCGCTTGCGCCGATGTAGGCAATTTCGTTTTCGATTCGCGGGGCGGCTACGACAGGAGCTCCCGTCCCGACTTTCCAGAAGACTCTTCCCGTTGCAACGTCCAGACAGTAGATGTTCTTGTCGGATGAGCCGACGACAACTCGGCCATTCGCAATGTCGGGGGTGGAGTAAACGGCGGACCCGGATTTGAAGCTCCATTGCCCCGCTCCGTCATTCAACGAGAGAGAAACAATCGTCCCGCTGCTATTTCCTACGATCACCTGATTTTTCGAAACGGCGGGCGAAGACGCGATCGTGTATTCCGTGTTGACATCCCAACGCGTCATCACGTGTGAGAATCGTTGATTCACCGAGAAGTCAGGGCGTTGGTGGGTGGAAGTGTCTCTTCGGTATTCCCGTTGCCCGAGAGGGATCTTATGCCAGACCGGTTTTGAGCCGGAGCCGGGGAGTCGCTCGGAGAAGAAGATCGTGTCGGCTCGGATTTCGGCAATCGTGTAGCCACCAACCTGTTGATTGGCGCGGAGATTCGAGCGCCCCATAGTTGCAGGCACGCCCTCGAAGTTCATGATCCGGTTTCGGTGCCCGTGGCCGACGAGGACCGCCTGGGTGTTACGACGCTTGATCTTTTCCAGTAGCAGGTACCAATTATCGATGCCGGAATCGAGGGGATAGTGCGTCACGATGAACAATGGTTGGTCAGGGTCGGGGAGATTCGTCAGAACGGAATCGACCCAGCGCAAATCCTCCGGGGCGAAATGCCCGTCTCCCATTTTCATGATCGGGCCTTGGTGAAGTCCAATGAACCGATATCCGCCGTGCTCGAAGACGAACCGGTCGTTGCCGAAGAGTTGAGGAAATGTCGTGCAACCCGACTCCGACCATTTGGTGTCGTGATTACCGGGGACGAGGTAGTACGGCTTATTCAGGCTATCGAGAATTGCTTTCGCGAGTTCGAGCTGTCCGTTCGAACCCATCTCCGTGATGTCACCGGAGAGAATAACGAAGGCAACATCCTGCAGCGAGTTGAGGTCGTGCACGGACGCGCTGAGATCGGCCGCGCCGGTTGTGCCACCGACGTGCGTATCGCTGAGCCAGGCAAACGTAAACGGCTTCGTTTGCGAGCCTGAAACCGACAAACCAAGAAAAAGAAAGAGGAGAAGATGCTTAGTCGATCTGGTCATGGTCGTGTGTGATGATTGCCTCTGCTTCGATCTCGACCAGCATATCGGGGTCGATGAGTTTGCTGATTTCGATCATGGAGGTGGCCGGCCGGATGTCGCCGAACGCTTCGCCGTGGGCCTTGCCAATCTTCTGCCAGTCATTGATGTTGGTGACGAACATCCGCGTTCGGACCACGTCTTCCAGACGGGCACCCGCTTTCGTCAAAGCCGATTCGATATTCTTGATCGTCTGGACGGTCTGCGCATACGGATCACCTTTGCCGACGACATTCCCGTCTGCGTCGATGGCTGTACAGCCGGATACGTACACCGCAGACCCAACCCTGACGGCTCGCGAGTAGCCGACGATCGGCTCCCACGGCGCACCACTGGAGATGTTTGTTCGGTTCATAGGAGAGATAATGGTTCGTGATGGATGAAGAGGACTTTGCCGGCAGGGGTGCTACCTGCAAAAATATCCAATGTCCAACGTGCAATGATGAATGATCAATTGGTCAACCTACTCCAGTTGTCCGACAGTTGAACTGTCGGACAGAATTCTCTTCCACAGTTTGACTGTCGAAGAACCGAGTAAGGTCGTCCGAAAAACAATATCGAATGTCCAACTTCGAATGATGAATGTTCAAGTTGTTCCAGCCACTTCCACATTCGGCGTTGAGCGTTCGACATTGGACATTTTCTCTTTCTACCGATAGCCGGCCTTCGTCAAGTCGTCAATCGTCCGGAGCGGATGCGGGGGATTGAGATGGCCGGCCAGGAACCTGTAGATCTTCAGCCGGATCTCCTTGGCTTTCTTCGTGTCGATCCTGTCGAAGCTATGTCCGCCCGGGATCTCTTTGAAAATCTCGTACTCGAACTTCTTGCCCGCAGCTTTGAGGGCCTCGATGAGGTGCTCCACCTCGAGCACGTTCACATCGTCATCGTTCGTATTCGTGTGGATCAGCAACGGAGTTTGCAGCTTCTGAACGTGGTTAACGGGGGACCGGCGGCGATACTCCTGCACATCTTCATTCGCCGTCTTGCCGATATGGTAGGGAGCCGAGAAGAGCCTCCGATAGTCGTCGGTGGAGTACCCCATCCGTTGAACGAGATCGCTGACGGGCACGCCGGCGAACGCAACCCTGTAATCATCCGGATGATCAAAGATATCCATCAACGTAATCAATCCGCCATGGCTCCAGCCGAGAATGCCGACGCGGTTGTTATCGACGAAGTCATAGTTGTCCACCACGTAATCGCGCGCCGCGTTATTGTCTTCTATCTCCAATCCGCCATAGTCGATGGCTTCATAGAATCCACGACCATAGCCTGTGCTACCCCGATAATCCGGCGCCACGACAACGTAGCCTTGCGCCATCAATTCTCGGATGATGTGGGTGTGAAACGTGCCGAAGTTCCCGTGCACCCCTCCGTGCGGCAGGACGAGCACCGGGTACTTCTTACTCCGATCGAGCTTCTGAGGGATAAAAATGTACGTGGCAAAACGAACAGGGTTCTTCGCTCCCATTGCCGTTGGGTTCTGCACTTTGGCCCGCGGCGGACCGACGATGAGCACCTTATCGATATTGGCGACGTCACCAACTCTATTGTACCACAACACATCGTCAACAGCCTTTTCCAGTTGATCGAGGCGATGGTTGAGCGCCTCGAAACGCTGTTGGATTGCCTGGGCCGGGTCGGGGGGGGGAGGCTGGGTAAGAGCAGTGAGCCTCGTCGTTGGGGAAACCGTCAAGGAAACAAGGACGGCAAGCGTGTTCAAGGGAAACAGTTTCATAGTTTCTTCTCCTTACGTACGTGTGTATCTGAAGCCTCCACAACGTACAAAAAATCCTCACGTTCTCAAAACGCAGGCGACGGCATCTCGTAACAAGAATCGAGGATTGGGTGTAGGATATCAAGGGAAAGGAGCAAGGAGGATTCAGTCCACAGCCATTGGTCGTCGCCGTGCGGGGGATATCGCCCCTGTAACTGTTGTGCAGGCTCGCCCCACGAAAGATCCGGCCACAATCCCCGGCATTTCATGCGATCAATAGTATGGCCGGTAGCACCAAAGTCTCTGATGTAATACACTCTCACGAACGGGTATCACAACTTCCTTATTGACTTACGTAACGGTCAAGGGACAGATTGTGGTCCTCGCTAAAATCCGGCGCAAGTTTGGGATCAAAAAAGCCACGAAAATAGCCTTCATTGAGCAGAACGGTAAGCTCATAATCCAGCCGCTCGACAAGAGCTACTTCGAGAGTCTTGCAGGCATTCTCGGAACAGACGGCGATATGCTGAAAGGACTGATGGAGGAAGAGAAACGCGAGCGTGAGCTATGAAAGCAGCCGTGCTTGATAGCTATGCCGTCATTTCGTATTTGCAGCAGCAGGAAGTGTCATGCCCGGCTTGGTTTTGACAGACCGGTTCCTGCCCAAAGTGTCCCTACCACCATCCCTTGCGGTACAGCCCACACTTTCTTTCCAAGTCGCGCCGATTGCTTTTCATTGTACCCGAGAATCTCTGCGCGGAAGTTAAGAGTCTTTTCAAGGAATATCATCAACGATGCAAGGTCTTCCTCCGACCTCCGACATCCATCTGAGCAATGAGGAATTTGCCGACCCGGTGAGCACAACAACCGGCATGGATTTCAAGACCTGCCGAACCCGCCGTGAATCTCGCGATGAACGTACCCTGTCATGATTCTATGCGATACCTTGGCAACATGACAACCCATCGTAGGCAATCATGACAGAGGAGTTACGAGGCGAGAACCAACCGTCGCGGCGCCGGGCAACGTATTGAGCAGTTGGGCTATGAAGCTCGGACTTTGCGTTTCCTTAGTTGTATGCGAATGGCCTCGACAAGGGCGGGAATCCCCGGGATCAGGATCAAAGCGAGGATGACGAGACTGAAGTTGTTCTTGACGAAGGGAATGCTGCCGAAGTAATATCCGGCCGGCACAAAGATCAGCACCCAGGCAACGCCGCCGACAACGTTGAACAAAATGAACCGCCGGTACGTCATGCTGCCGATGCCGGCAACGAATGGGGCAAACGTGCGGATGATCGGAAGAAAGCGTGCGATGATGATCGTCTTGCCGCCATGTTTCTCGTAGAAGCTATGCGTGCGGATAAGGTACTCCTTGTTCAGAAATCTCGAATGCTCTTCGTGAAAGACCTTCGGCCCGACATAATCACCGATCCAGTAGTTGACCGTGTCCCCAAGGATCGCCGCAACGATCAGCAACACGATGGCGACAATCGGGTTCAGCGCGCCGATGGCCGCCAACGAGCCGACCGCGAAGAGAAGCGAATCGCCCGGAAGAAACGGGGTGATCACCAGCCCGGTCTCGCAAAAGACGATCAGAAAAAGAATGCCGTAGACCCACGGACCGTAGGTGTTGCACAGCTCGAGCAGATGCCGGTCGATATGCAGAATGAAGTCAATTGCGCTTTGGATGAATTCCATGAAGAACCCTTCGATGTGATGGTGCAAACGTGTTACTGCACGCCCATCTCGTTCAACAAGTAATCTGCACCGGTGAATTTCTGCGTCACCCAGAGCACGTAGCGGATGTCTACCCCGATGGAGCGGCTGTAGGATGCGCTCCACGCGTAGTCGTTGATCGTGGCTTCGAACGCACGGTCGAAGTTCACGCCGACAAGCTCGCCCCGCGCATTGATTATCGGGCTGCCGGAGTTTCCACCCGAGGTGTCCGTGTCGTAGAGGATTGCCACCGGAACATCGTTCAGCTTCCGGTGCTTGAAGCGGCCGAAGTCCTTTGCCCTGTGAAGATCGACGACCTTTTGCGGAGTATTGAACGGTTCCTCCGCCCTCGTCTTCTCGATCACGCCACGCAGCGTCGTGATGGGACCGTAGTGCGTCGCATCGGCGGGCGTGTATCCTTTAACCCTTCCGAACGTCAAGCGGAGCGTCCGGTTCGCGTCGGGAACGAAACTCGCTTTGAGAAACTGCTGCTTGACGTCCACGAGCAGGGCTGAGAGTCTCGATAACGCCCCTTCTCGTTGCTGCCTCGTCTCGCGGAGTCTCTGATAGATGGGGTACATCATCATTGCGGCACGAAGGAAAGGATCATTCAATTGCTCCAGCTCGGCGGTCGTCTTCCCGAACGAGGCAAGTAGAAGGCTCTCGTCTGTCAGTCTTGACTGAGCATAGGCTTGATTGATCGTCTGATCGATCTCCAACTCCGAGCGGCCTTTGAATTGCTTGTCAATCACCTCGATGCGTTGATTCTCCGGAAGCGCAAGCGCCTGCATCAAGGTGTGTTTCAGAAACGCTTTGTCGGTGGGCTCATAATAGTTTCTCAGTCCCTGTCGCAGACTCTGCTTCGTCTCGGCCACGTTGCGCTCCATATACGCCGGGAGGCGCTCGATGTCGGGTTTCTGCATCTCGATCGCAGATTCATAGAGTGTGAGCGCAGAGCTGAGACGCTGCGAACTGGAACGGTGATAGTCGAGGATAAGCTCCGCCTCAGCGTGGTCAGACATCTCCCGGTATACTTTTCCAATCCCCTCGAGCACGCTTCCGTATTCGGCTTTCCGTTGTGGATCGGCCTCGATGAATTGCTGGAGGAGCTGCTCTTCGTTTCTTTTGTTCTCCACAAGATGCAGGCGCTTCAAGCCGAGGAGCTTGCCCCTGTAGTTTTTCATCGTGTTTGCGAGGCTCTTGATGCGGGCATCGTGCTTGATCGCTACTTCACGGTTGTTCTTCCCCAACTCCTCCATCGTTCTGATTTGCCAATCGTAGAGGTTCGCCACGTACGGCAACCGATGGTTCTCTTCGTAGGCGAGATAGAATGATGTCTGATGCCGGAACGTGCGGCCGGGGTAACCGAGGAGGAAGACGAAATCACCCTCCTCGACGCCATCGGGATTGACTTTCAAGAATCGTTGAGGATGATACGGAACGTTGCCGGGGGAGTACTCTGCCGGCGATCCATCTGGGGCCACGTAGGCGCGCATGAACGAGAAGTCGCCGGTGTGTCGCGGCCAAACCCAATTGTCATGCTCGCCGCCAAACTCGCCGATGGATCTGGGTGGGACATAAACCAACCGGACATCTTTTAGGTTGGTGTAGATGAAAAGCACGTACGACTTTCCCGCGAACATTTCCGAGACCTCGGCCCGCTTGCCGGGATTCTTCTTCTCGGTATCGGAGACAATCTCCTTCATCCTTTTGTCGATCGCTTTTGTCCGTTCCGCGAGATCCATCTTGTCGGTCACAGCACTCAGCACTTCCTTTGAAACGTCGCGATACGATGCGGTGATGCGCACAGTTAATCCTTTTGCGGGAATCTCTTCACCTCGCGTCCGGGAGAGAAGTCCGTTCGTGATGTAGTCATTCTCCTTTGAGCTGGCGGCCTGCACGGCCCCGAAGGCACAGTGATGATTCGTCAGGATCAACCCGTCCTTTGAGACGAACGATCCCGTGCATCCCCCAACCATCACAATCGCATCGATGAGGCTAGTGCCGTCGGGGTTGTACAGCTCCTTTGGATCAATCTTGAGGCCTTTGGAGCGGAGCTTCAGCTTCAGGATGTCGCTGATGGGATACATCCCTTCATCGGCAAGGAGAAAGTTGAAGAGCAGGATGACGATGAAGAAGAGAGAGAGAACGCGTTTGATGGTCATAGGAACCTCAGGTTGTGGGACAACGACGGGGAAAGTTTATCGAATTTTTGCCGAAAAGCCAATGGAGGAAAGCAGAGGATCGGTGATCTCTTTGCAGCCACCGCAAGGGGGTGCAGGAAGTACGTCCCGAGTCCCCATGATTCAAGACAAGCTGCCGGTCGATCTCAATATTCTCAAGTTGACCGCCTCAGGAAA
>DMMN01000018.1:10968-13889 GCA_003453835.1 Bacteroidota bacterium
CGAAGCGGTCAACTTGAGTCAATATTGTTACCTCTTTTCGTTCTTACATATGAGGGGTGTCTCAAACAAAGCTTGAAGAACCGGATCGATGAAGGTGGAAGGAATAGACTCGAGACTCTGCTTACCCGTGCGCTCCCGTGAGGGTAGAGTGGCGATTGCCATTCAGCTCAAGCGGTGGATTGAGCAACGCTTTTCGGAGATTAGGTATCTCTCCGAGAGCTCGTTAGCGATGGAGAGAAGCTATAGGAATGGTGAGAGGTTCCTATGAACTGGATCATCTGTTGTTCACTCTTGTAAAGCCAGCACTCTTCATGGCAGACTGTACCGAACCCTCACTTCTTGCACGAGCACCTGATGTTGGGAGGGCATCTAAAATCCGTTACTGAAAAGGTAAACGAAACGAGACTTTAGTCGCCCATTCAATTTGCCAATCCTTTTTTCCCAAAAGAAACCACATCCTTCACCGTTTCTTACCAGGACACATTATTTGGAGTCGATCCCACAACACGAACCGTGCTGGACGACGCCGGCCAATCAATAACCATGCACCGGGATTCTCCAGGCACGCATTTTGGGATGCCTGAAAAAGATAGCGGTATTCCGTTCGTCGGGAAGAGAAGAACCTGGCTCTTTCTATTCATTGAGGTGCAGATGCTTCGATTGACTGGTGCAGCTTCACTCTTGACGATTGTCTACTCACCTCGATGCTAATCGGGGCGAGTCCAACATCGATTTCCTACTCAAAGGCGGCTTTCCTCAAAGGTTGGTCCTGAATGAAGGACGCCTTCATCCTTTCAATATCAACCGTCTGGCCTTGGGTTTGCCTTTCAGGATTTGGTCAAAGAGCATCTACATTAGAAATAGAAATTCAGACACAAGGCAGAGTAAGTAATTCCCACTCCAAGGTCGAGGTTGTACTTGCTCGTTGTCGTGTACGTCCGCATTCTGCCGGTTTCGTACACTGATTGGGTTCGGCTATTCTCCTCCTCATATGTTGCGAGCAGCATTCTGACGCCGAATTCGGCGCCGATACTGAAACTGTCGCTGAAATAATACTCCGTGCCAAAGCCCGCCTGAAATGCCCAGAGGCTCAAGTTTTCGGCAAACTTCGCGACATCTTCGTCTTCCCTTCCATTGGTTGACCTTTTCGATGTGAGAATCGGTTTGGCGATGAATGCCGTCACATAGGCAACAGCCTTCCCCGCTTCAGTATCAGCGAAGGGCATCTTCGCCCCGACGAAGGGGACATAGATGTCGGCGGATACTTCAGTCTGGTCCTTGAATGGTTCGATCTGATATGAGCCAAATGGCGGAGACGAGCTGTAGACATAGTTGAGTCGTGTTCCGCTTTCATCCGTTGTCGCGGTGGTTCGTAGAAACTCCAGTCCTCCCAAAAGCACGAGCGAGCCGACCTTGACTCCGAATTGCCCGGAATTCGCCGTCACTCCGGGCTTCACCCCAAAAACAAACTGGGCGGATGCCGTGCTTGTGCCCACTGCAAGGAGCAAGGAAAGTACGATGACGTTTTTCATGGGTCCTCACTTTCTTTGTGCATTGAATGTGAAACCGGTTTGGCCGAGAGTGTGCAAGCGAAGTCTGTAGGATAGTCCGGTCGGACTTCCAGCACTCTCGAATGCAAGCTAATGCACCTTTGGCTTGGGCTTGTCACGGAAAAGTCAAATATCTGTAAAGAGCTTACGGGCCGGGATCATGATCCAGCGCGGAATTGATCGCAGGTCGGCTCCATGCCCTNNCAGTTGAACTGTCGAAGAACAACTGGGGCATGGGAGATTGGAGAAGGGATGGCGCAGCAGATGTGAACGCGCCTCGGCTGCAGTTTATTCTTCTGCGAACTTCTTTATCGCATCGAAGTACTTGACAATCGCCTTCGCCTTTGTCTTCCCGAACGAGAACCAGTGCCACGTGATATCGGGATTGGGAGCATCTACGGTTGGAATGCGTATGATCGGCTTGCCCTGGTATTCGCCGATGGTTGGCCGGACTTCTTTCTGTTCTTCTTCCATTGTTCACCTTTCGTGTTGGATGACTGGTTCAATGTAGCAGGCGTCCTTCCTCAGGGGTCGATCCTCGATGAAGCACGCCTTCATCTGGCATCTTTCCTAAACCGCTGTGGCGTATACTCCCGTCTCCCGCTCCGGATAGCTTTCATAGACATGCTCGAACACAGCGGAGCACTTTTGTTGATAGAGATCCCTTGAATAAACGCGGGGAAGCCCACCGTCAAGTGTGTCTTCAATAGCGAGTTTCAGTTGTGAACGCGCCGTGGACTTCTGCCTCCAATTGAGGACGAGGAGCTTTTTGATCCTGCTAAGGAGTTCGCGGGCGACTTTCTTAACCTCTGCACGCTCCTCTGCGCTTAACTCCGGCGCGGAGCGCGTAAGAATATCGAAAACGACAAGCTCCTCCTCGGTCATATTCTCGCGGATGTGGCGTTGTTGTTCCTCGCTCAGGGCNNTAGCTCTCGATCAACTCCTCGAACTTCGCCTGAAAGTCAGCCCGCGTTCTATTCAATCGGATCAACTTTTCCAACTGGGCACGGATGGCAGCTTTGAGGATTTCGAGATCGGTGTTCCTGTGCCGTGATCCTTTGAACCGACTACGCAGCGCCTCGAAATCGATCTTCGAGAGATCTATCAGCGGCGACAAAGTTGCCGGCATCCCTACACCGGTGATCGAGGCGTCGAGCACATCTGATACCCTGCCCATGATCGCAGTAATATCCGTCGGATTCGGATTGAGTTTGATGCGGATGGCGTCTGCAATGGATGCGAGGCAGGCAGCACGCCCGACCCATTGCGGCGTGAATTCCTTGGCCATGAACGACTTGTGAGCACACTCTACGGTGCGGTAAAGCCAGATCCGGCGGCTTTGGAGTTTGCCGGGCGTGCTGCCTGCCTCGC
>DMMN01000055.1 GCA_003453835.1 Bacteroidota bacterium
AACATCCGCGATTGGTGCATCTCGCGCCAAATCTGGTGGGGTCATCGCATTCCCGTGTACTACGCCCCCGACGGATCTTTCGTCGCGGCGCGCAGCGAGAGCGAAGCGCACAAGAAACTTGGTGTGGACACGAGCGTCCCCCTCCGACAGGACGCCGACGTTCTCGACACGTGGTTCTCCTCCTGGCTCTGGCCATTCTCCACTCTCGGTTGGCCGCACGACAACGAGGACTTGCGATTCTTCAATCCGACCGACACGCTGGTGACGGGCCCCGACATCATCTTCTTCTGGGTCGCCCGCATGATCATGGCAAACATGGAGTTCATGAAGGGGGAACCCGGGAGGGACGGCAAGCCGCGCAAGAAGGAAGAAGATCTCGTTCCATTTCGCAACGTGTACTTTACCAGCATTATCCGCGACGCTCAGGGACGGAAGATGAGCAAGTCCCTCGGGAATTCTCCGGACCCCTTGGACGTCATCAATGAGTATGGCGCAGATGCGTTGCGGTTCACCGTCGCCTTTCTCTCCCCCCTTGGTCAGGACGTCCTCTTCTCGGCAGAGAAATGCGAGATCGGGCGCAACTTCGCAAACAAGATTTGGAATGCGGGACGATTCCTTCTGATGAACAAGGCGGAGATCTTTGGAACGGCGCCATCCAGATCCCTGCACGAACTTCCGGCCGAACACCTCGACCTGGCCGACCGTTGGATTCTCTCGAGGCTCAACAGCGCGATCCGGGACTTCAACTCCGCCCTCGAGGAGTTCCATATCAATGAGGGATCAAAGGTCCTCTACGACTTCATCTGGCATGATTTCTGCGATTGGTATGTCGAGCTCGCCAAGACACGATTTTATGGCGACGAACCGGCGGAGGTGAAGCAAGTGGTGGTGACGCGTGCCCTCTGGATCTTTGATCAGGGCTTGCGGTTGTTGCACCCGATTATGCCGTTCGTCACCGAGGAGCTCTGGCAACATTTATCCGATCGCGACGGGGCATGCATCATGAGAGCCCAATTCCCAAAAGTAGACGAATGGTGGGTCAATCAGAAGACCGAGAACGAAATGGCGTTCGTGCAGAACGTCATCAATGCGCTCCGGAACATACGAGGGGAAAACAACATCGCGCCTTCGAAGGAAATATCCGTCAAGGTGCGCTCCATCGATTCAGGGAGCGAGGCCATCTTCGAAACGTACGGCAAGTATCTCAAGAAACTCGCGAGGGTTGCCGGCATAGAATTCCTCACTACCGCCGAAAAGCCCAGGCTCGCGTCAAGCGCGATCGTCGACGGCACAGAGATTTTCGTTCCACTTGAGGGCATTATTGACATGGAAGCGGAGCGAGCGCGACTCGAAAAGGAGATTACCCGACTCCAACAGTCGCTCGAAGCCATCGAGCGCAAGCTGGGCAATGCATCTTTCGTCGAACGGGCACCGAAGGAAGTTGTAGAGCGAGAGCGGGAAAAACAAGCAAGCGTTCGGACGACCATCGAGAAACTCAAGGAGAACCTCACTCATCTGTCTGTTTGAGGGAACATCCACCATCCCATTCTCTCTCCCTCTCCACGTTCAACGTATGGTTCCTCAATCCTCCATCTACCTCGGTCAACTCCGCTGCAGAACAGCTCACGATCCGAGCAACGTTGAGCTTGTCACGGACGCCCCACGGGACAATCACGGACGCGGCGAGAGCTTTTCCCCAACGGATCTTGTCGTTACAGCCCTGACAACGTGTATGGTCACAACGGCAGGGATCGCCGCCCAACGGGATGGTGTCAAGCTCGACGGCACAAGAATGTACGCAGAGAAACACATGAGCACCGGTCCCCCGCGCCGGATATCGAAGATTGTGGTCCGGATTGAGTTCACCCCAAATATACCGCAAGAGTATCGACCCAAGTTGGAGCACATCGTAAGGAGCTGTCCCGTGGCACTGAGCATCCATCCTGATATTGCACTCGACCTGGCGCTCAAATATCCAGACTAAGCCGTTGTGACTCTACATTCGAGAGGGAGCTGTCATGGCGCCACCAAACGCATATCAGAGCCTGGCGATTAGGCAGGCCACACGGGAGGACGTTCCGCTCATCCTCTCATTCATTAAGGAGCTTGCGGATTACGAGCGTTTGGCGCACGAGGTTGTGGCGTCGGAAGATATTCTAGAGGAAACACTATTCGGTGAGCGGGCATACGCTGAAGTTCTGATTGCCTTTGAAAGCGGCGAACCGGCCGGATACGCGTTGTTCTTTCATTCGTTCTCGACGTTCCTAGGTCGACCCGGCATCTATCTCGAAGACCTCTACGTCCGTCCCTCCCGCCGTGGCAAAGGAATCGGGAAGGCGCTCCTCTCCCGTGTTGCCCGGATTGCGAACGAGCGTACGTGCGGACGTCTTGAATGGGCCGTGTTGAATTGGAACGAACCCTCGATCTCTTTCTATGAGAGCCTCGGAGCAATCCCGATGAATGAATGGACGGTATTCCGGCTGACCGGCGATACGCTTGCGAGGCTTGCAAGCGGAGGCTGAAGGTTTTCTCCTTCACGTTTGCGATTGAGCTTCGGTCCCTTTCCTGCGATCTGAAGTCTACCCACACGATTCAGAGGACGATAATATCCATTGAGCTCGTCCCTCCGCTACATCGCCCATCTTGATCTCGACTGCTTCTACGTCTCTGTGGAGCGAATCAAGAATCCATCCCTCGTCGGGAAGCCGGTAATCGTAGGCGGCTCACCGTCGGGTCGGGGAGTTGTTGCTTCGGCCTCGTATGAGGCGCGCGCGTTTGGTGTTCGGTCTGCAATGCCGACGGGACAAGCGCTCCGCCTTTGCCCCAGCGCGATCGTCGTTCGGAGCCACTTTGATGCATACGGCGACTACTCGAATCGACTCTATCAGCGGATCCTCGAGCTGGCGCCGGTCGTCGAGCGAGCGTCCATTGATGAAATGTACTTTGATCTGACCGGCTGTGAGCACCTCTACGGCAATGACCTTCCCGGCTTCATCAAAAAGCTTCAAAAGATCGTCTGGGATGAATTCACGCTCCCCTGCACGATTTCTCTCGCGTCGAACAAAGCGGTCGCAAAGATTGCCGCCGGCACGGTGAAACCGAACGGCGTTATCCACGTACCTCACGGCGAGGAAAAGAACTTTCTTGCTCCTCTTTCCATCGATGTCATTCCGGGAGTGGGAAAGAAGACGGGCGACGTCCTGAAGGGGAAAGGATTCCACCTCATTTCGGATCTGCAGGCTGCGTCCCGAGAATCCCTTGTGAAGGTCTTGGGCAAACACGGCCTTTGGATTCACGATGTCGCTAACGGATTCGGATCTGAGAGGATCTACTCCGAACACACTCGAAAGAGCATCGGGAACGAACAGACGTTTGGCAGGGACATAGGGGACAAGCAGCTTCTGGAGAAGGAGCTGTTCCCGCTCGTCGAAAACGTCTGCTCTATTCTTCGGTCTCGTCATTGGAAGACAAGGACCATCACACTCAAGCTACGCTATTCGAACTTCAAGACGATTACGCGCGCCGAATCGATCGCCCCAACGAACGACGACGCGGTCGTCTTTCGGACGGCGCAACAACTTTTTCGCAAAGGCTACACTCGACCTCTCGCCATCCGCCTTCTCGGAGTGAGGCTCTCGAACTTCGTCGATGAGACACAACCTGAGCTCTTCACCGCGGCGGATAAGCGCGGGCAGGCATTGGAAGCGGTCGACAAGCTCCGCAAGAAATTCGGTGAAGAGGTGATTCATGTTGGCGGGGTCTGATGCGGCAAGCATCGAAACCGATGCGACTTCGAGGATTCGAGTGCCTCTTCTCTACCTGGCGGGCGAGCCCCGAAGAATTCTTGCCGGAAGCATGATGATTGCCTTAAGGAGCGCAAACACGCCGCCGACGGCTATGCCCAGCAAACGGAAGGGGAGCAACAGCAGCCAAACGATCGGGTAGAGAACGAGGGCGAGCAATGCGAGCGGCCAACAGAAGACCAGCAGGATCATCCAGAGAAGAAACTTGATCATCGTCACCTCCGATTCTCCCTACGAGTCGAGACTTGGCAGTGTTGCGTACGCACGGCGCGGAAAGGCGCTGAGTTGGCTCTCAGCGCCTTTCGTTCATCCCCAATGCGGGTGTCCAAAACGTTCGACCTACGTGTTGCGTGAACTCGAGAGTCTGGGAATTCGTTTCGTTTGGCCGACTCCAAGGTGGTCGGGTCAGGCCCGTCCCCCCTGGTTGCGGGCCGAGTTCTCGGCTGAGGCCGGGCGGCCCGACTTACATCGGTTTCGCGGGGCAGTTGAGCGCTCTCAATGCTGTCGGCTCTGGCGAGCCGATCTCCATCGGGTCAGGGGTGTCCCGCCTGGTGGAGGAGAGGTCTCGGCTGAAGCTGGACGGCCCGACCTACCCGGCAGAAAGCGTAGGGGGCCGGCATTTCGGACAGCCTCAATCTCGAACCCCATCGTTACTTCATCAACTCACTAACGGCAATGGCCCCACCCATCTGCGCCGGTAATTGAGTCTCCGACTTCACCGTAACCCTATCGACTTTCCTGATCCAGTACTTCGTCCAGCCGGATTCCCCATCGGTGGGTGTCAACTCCACCTTATAAGCGTCGAACGTTCCCGCATCGACCGTCACCTTCTCGGTTGCGGTGACACGAATTGTCATTTGGCGGGCCTTCCCCTGCATCACGTTGAACACGTCAATGGTGGCCGAGAATCCTTCTGCAAGAGGGAGCGTACAGACAGGAATCTCGGTTCCAACGCCATCGGAAAGTACCGGTGCACTGAGTTTTGCGTTGATCGGCAGGGTTTGTGGACCCGCGAGGATCTTTCCTTCCACCGCATCGGGCGTAAACACAATCTCGACGATGGCCGTGCCTTGTTTCGCCGATCGTCGCACCGGCAGCAAGGAAGCGGCATCCAGGTCGAGCGTATCGCTCGCACTCCCCATCATGCCGGACAGATCCTCGATCAGGCGCCAGATCCTCTTCCCTCCTGTTTCGGTCGAAGAGAGCGTCCGCTTCGTACTCATGGTAATCTCGCGCCCCATAACGGTCACTTTGGTCGCGTAGCTTGCGCTCCCCGCTTTCACCAACGAACCATTGAACAATGAAACCGCGGACGGCGCAACGAGCCCCGTGGACTTCTTCGGCAGTGTTACGGTCTTGATGTCGACGGTCAGGGCATCAAGCTTCTTTTGAATATCGGGAGGGATCGACTCCTGCACGCGGCCTCCCAGATGCCTGGCAAAGAACTTTTCCTGAGCAGTGTAGAATGCGATTCTGTTCTCGCGACCGGCAAAACCGTGCCCCTCGTCGGGCGCGACAAGATACTCGACCCCTCGGCTCAACTCACGCATGGCGACAACGATTTGATCGGACTCGGCCTTCTTGACGCGGGGATCGTTGGCTCCTTGCACAACCAAAAGAGGCGCCTTGATGTTCTTTGCCGAATTGAGAGGCGACTGCTCTTCGAGCCGCTTCAGATCGTCAGGCTTTTCCATATCCCCAACACGCACCGCGAAAATTTTCTTGACCGGCGCCCAGTACGGCGGGATCGAGTTCAGCAATNNGATGATGTTGGAAGGGCCGACGTACGAAACACCCGCGGCGTACAATTCAGGTGTGAAGGCGAGACCCGCCAGTGTTGCGTAGCCACCGTAGGATCCGCCATAGATCGCGACCCGCTTCGGGTCGGCTACCCCCGCTTTGACAAGATATCCGACGCCATCGCTGATATCATGCTGCATGAAGCCGGTTCCCCATTGCTTGTTTCCCGCGTTGAGAAATTTCTTCCCGTACCCCGTTGAGCCGCGGAAGTTTGGCACCAACACCGCATAGCCGCGGTTTGCGAGAAATTGAGCCTCGGAGTTGTAGCCCCACGCCACCCGACTCCATGGTCCACCGTGAATAAGCATCACGCTGGGAAGCTTCCGTGCCGAGATTCCTTTCGGCGTGACGAGGTAGGCCGGGATGGTCATTCCATCTCTCGCCTTGTACCGCACGGGCTTCATTGGCGCGAGATGCTGCGTCGGCAGATTCGGGCGAGAGCGGTACAACAACTCAGCCTTCCCCGTTCTTCGATCATAGATGTAGCGGGAACCGGGATCCACATCGCTGGAAACCGCGACGATCCAGACGTTCTCGTCCGCGGTCATGTTCCCAAGTGAAATCTCGCCATCCGGTAAGGCTTTCTTCAAACGAGCATAATCGTCTGCAAAGTTCTTCTGTTTGGGGTAAAGGCGCACTCTGTCGCCGACGTAGAAGGTCGCGAGCAATTCGTTGGTCACATCAGAGAAAAGCGCACCTGCGAAGTCAACTTCGTTCCTTGGATCTTTGTCCACCAGCGTCGTCTTGCCCGTCGCGAGATCGAAGAGCTCGAACTGAATCTTGTCCAGCTTGATCCCTTTGTTCGTGACCAGATAGAACTTCTTCCCGTCAGGAGTGAACTGACTGGGTCCGCAGGTCTCATCTGCAGTGACGGAATAGATCGACACAAGCGAGTCCTTCTCGACGCGAAGGATCTCGGTCCCTCCCGTTGCCGTCACGCGCACGCCGAGCCTCAGTGTCCCATCCAAATCTGTCGTCCATCCGGCCACGTTCTCATCGTTTTTGCGGATTAACATCCGTTCCCCTGTGGCGATGTTTAGCCGGTAGACGTCATGGAGTTCCGCTTTTCGATCGTTCAGACCGATGAGGATTTCGTTCGGGGTCTTCCGAGGAACATCGATGATCACCGCGCGGACTTTTTCCAACGGTGTAAGATCGCGCGATGGCGGGACTGGATCGCCCGGTGCCTTTGGATCCACCGAGTAGATGCGGTAGTTCTCATCCCCCCCTTTATCTTGTGCGTAGAGAACGAACTTGGCGTCATGGGACCAGAAGTACGACATCACGGGTCGCGTCGTGTCGGCAGTAATCGGTCGAGCTCTTTCGAACGGCTCGCTTCGTTCCTTCACCCAGATGTTCCGAACACCCTTGAACGGCTTGATGAAGGTAATGTAGCGCCCGTCGGGGGAGATGCTTGCACCGGAGATTTCCGGATCGCCGAAGAAGAGCTCGCGGTCGATCAAGGGGGGAAGCTGGGCCCAACTCGAAACCGCCGCACCAAGCAGGATCACAAAGAGAAACAGTGACTTTTTCATACGATCCTCCAATGGATGAAAATCAAGTAGTGTAGAAAGGGAGAATGACGACTGGAAGCTGTACGGTAGAGATCGAATTCAGACAAAGTCTGTGTGGATTCGTGAGAGTACAGACGACCCCGAACTATCGCGTTCAAAGTAAAGAAAGTTTTCGAATGGATGCAACGCCGAGGAAACACGCCCCTCCGGTCATTCCGAGGAGTCCGGTACGCTCGACATGCGGCTTCGCTTCGCGGCCGCGCATGCTTTTCTACTACGCAACAAATACGAGGCAAGCCGACAGGTGTTTCGTCTGCGGAAGAGGTTTCACCTTTCTCCTTCAAAGAACTTGACTCCCTACTCACCACTGGCTACATTCATCAAAGTTCTTGGATGCATATGGAAAGAGGATTCTCGAGACGCTCTTCTGTCCCATCTTGTGCATCCCAGCGATTCATCTCGAATCTACCAATGGAGGCGTATCTATGATTACCGTTCGAACCTACTTGCGCTCACTTCTCGCACTTTTCATCCTCAGCTCGGTCGCGTTCACGCAGGATGACCCCTCGGAACGTCGATTCGTAAACCTTCAACGCACGGCAACGAAGCCCCCGTACAGCGACGGCGTGCTCGTCGGAAACACTTACTATCTCGCGGGACGACTCGGGACCGATCCGAAGACCGGTCAAATCCCGGAGGACGCCGAACAGGAGATCCGCTTTCTTCTCGATGGCGTGAGGACGACGCTCAGTGAAGCCGGCATGACAATGAACCACCTCGTCTCGGTACAGGTCTACTGTCCTGACCTGGCGTTGTACGACAAATTCAACGCCGTCTATAAGACATACTTTACCAGGAACTTTCCTGCGCGCGCCTTCATAGGATCGGGCCCACTCCTTCGCGGTGCACGCTTCGAGATTCAGGGAATCGCTGTGAAATAAGATTCCGAGCGTGCGGCATGCCTCGAGAGGCGAAGGGAGATATCTGGCGATCTCTGGGACATCCGAGGAGAGCCAAAGGAGAACAAGAGAGTCAGTCAGTTTCACGGGGGAATGGTTCCATGATTGATCCGAATCGCTGCTTGCGCCTTCTCCGCTTTCTCGTTACATTTTTGCCACCTTTTGGACAGAACGCGTGAGCGATTCTTCGATCAATTGACCGACCTCAGATGCAAGCAAACCGCATGATGTTCCACCATCCGGCGTTCATTATTCTCCTTGCCGCGTATTCTCTAACTCTCTTCGGCTGTGCGAGCGCGAGCACAGTGAGAGATTCAGCGGAAGGGGGAATCGACCGACTGTTCACACGGTGGGCCGATCCCCGTCTGCCCGGCGGCAGCGTGATGGTCATTAAAGACGGGGAAGCCGTCTACAGAAGGGCCTTCGGAGCGGCGAATCTCGAAGAGCGAGTTCCGAACACTCCTTCCACCAACTTCCGCCTCGCCTCCGTCACAAAGCAGTTCACTGCGATGTCTGTGATGATCTTGGAAGAGCAGGGAAAGCTCGGCTTCGACGACATCCTCCCCGATTTCTTCCCCGACTTTCCTCCGTACGGCAGGAAGATCACGGTACGTCATCTCCTCCAGCATACGTCCGGGCTCATCGACTACGAGAACGTCACGGCGGACTCAACAACGGTTCCGCTCCTGGATAGGGATGTGCTCATGTTGATGAAGAGACAAGACAGCACGTACTTTGCCCCGGGAAGCCGGCATCGGTACAGCAATTCCGGATACGCGCTTCTCGCGCTGATTGTGGAGAAGGTCTCCGCTCGATCATTCGCCACGTTTCTGAAGGAGAAGATATTCGATCCGCTCGGAATGAGTTCCACCGTTGCCTATGAGAAGGGAATCTCAACTATCTCCAAACGCGCCTATGGCTACACACGACGGGACTCCTCAGACGAGCGAAGCTTCGAGCGGACTGATCAAAGCATGACCAGCTCAGTGCTTGGAGATGGGGGAATCTATTCCTCCGTAGAAGATCTGTTCAAATGGGATCAGGCTCTCTCTACATCGAGATTGGTGAGCGTGTCAACTCTGAACCAAGCCTTGACTCCCAACGTTCTGCCGAATGGCGAGAATACGGCTTATGGTTTCGGTTGGAGAATATTCGATCATCGAGGTCTGCGCTGTTTTCATCATTCGGGTTCCACCGTCGGATTCCGAACGAGAATCGTTCGATTCCCCCAGCAGCGGCTGACGGTTATCGTGCTGGCGAATCGTAGCGATGACGATCTCGAATCGACGGCATTCAAAGTCGCCGACCTCTTCCTGATCAAATGAACGACATCGCGGAATCATACGTCAAGCTCGTTCTCGCCGTCGGACAGCACGATCGAGACTATGTTGATGCCTTCTACGGCCAGCCCTCCTGGCTCGAGGAAGCGAAGTCTGCAAGACAGCCGCTCGATTGGATCGAACGGACCGCATCTTCTCTTCTGTCTCGACTGAACGACTCGCGCATAAGTGAGGCGGAAGAAATCGTTCAGCTTCGGCACCAGTATCTGACACGTCAGTTGCAGTCATTGATCGCGAGAGTAGAAATGCTGGGCGGCAGAACATATGCGTTCGATGAGGAAGCGAAGGCACTCTACGACGTGATCCCGCCGTCCTACAGCGAGGATCATTTCAGGAATCTCCTGAAAGATCTCGGCGCTCTTCTCCCGGGAGTGAGCACGGTCTCCCAACGGTACGACGCATTTAAGAAGGACTTTATCATTCCGAGCGAGAAACTCGCCGTGGTCTTCCGCGCTGCTATTGAAGAGGCACGAAATCGAACCATCAAGCATGTCGAACTACCGCCGGACGAACATTTCACGGTGGAGCACGTCTCGGGGAAATCGTGGAGCGGCTACAACTGGTACAAGGGAAACAACCATAGCCTGATCCAGCTCAACACCGATCTCCCGATCTACATCGACCGGGCGGTCGATCTTGCCGCCCACGAAGGATATCCGGGCCACCATGTGTACAACACCTTGCTCGAAAGCAACTTGATGCGCAAGCGAGGTTGGGTTGAGTTTTCCGTGTACGCCCTCTTCAGCCCGCAATCGCTAATTGCGGAAGGAAGCGCGAACTACGGCATTGACGTCGCTTTCCCGGGAGAGGACCGCGTGGCGTTCGAACGAACAGCCCTCTTTCCCCTTGCGGGACTCGATTCCTCAAGGGCCGAGGTGTACTACAGAATCATGGAGCTTTCAGCTAAACTCAACTATGCGGGAAACGAGGCCGCAAGGAACTACCTGAATGGCACGATGACACGGAATGATGCGGTACATTGGCTGGAGACTTATGCGCTGATGTCGCCTGGCCGGGCAGCGCAACGAGTCCGATTCATCGAGCAATACCGGAGCTATGTCATCAACTACAATCTCGGTCAGGACATGGTGAGGAGACACGTTGAAGCCCACGGCGGCACGGCGGATCAACCCGCCCGACGATGGGACGTGTTCAAGGAATTGATTTCTTCGCCGCGACTTCCGTCCGGCTTAACGCAAGAACGATGAACAACCACCGACAGCGAGGGAGATCGGTATGAACAGGATCGCGGGATTTATCATCGGGGCTCTGATCTTTCCTCTTTTGGTTTTTGGTCAGCGACCGATGATGATGACGCAACATGCAAGTACTCTCGGCAAAGGCCACCACGAATTGGGAATTGGATTCGAGTATCTGGAGAAACACGTCTCGCCTTCGCCGGACGTTCCACAATCAATGCTGCGCCTCTTCGTCGTCGCGATTCATCAGGGGATTGCGGAGAACGTCGACTTCGACCTTGATTGGCGCGGCAGATTGATCGCCCAGCTTGATGACGGGAAGCGAGAATTCGATTGGGGCGATCTGACGGTTTCCACCAAAATCAATTTCTTCCGAGAGAGGGGCTACGTGCCATCCGTAGGGGTCAGGAACGCCGTCAAGCTGCCGAACACCACCTACGCACTGGCGCGACTCGGAAGTAATCAGATGGACTTCCATTCGCATGTCCTTTTGTCGAAACATGTTGGGAACATCCAGACCAGATTGAATCTTGGATTCTCCATCATCGGCGATCCAAGGTCTGCGGGAGAGCAGGATGACGTTTACAGCCTGGGGGCTGCCGTGCTTCTCCCGTTCCGCGAGACTCATCGACTTTTCTTCGAGCTTCACGGATTCACCGGCTACGAAGATCACGACGACAAGCTCGTGGGACGCTTGGGATTGTTCCTCAATACCGGGGGGATCGAGTATCGGCTCTTCAGCTCGATCCGCATCCTCGGGAACAATCGCGATTTCGCGACGGCGTTTGAGGGGAGCGAGAACTGGTCTGTAGGTATTATGGTCACCAGAGCCTTCAAGCTGCATTTGTTTGACTGAGTCGGGAACGAGGTCACAATGGGTCGATTCAAGATCACCCTGGAGTATGAAGGGACGCGGTACAGCGGCTGGCAGATCCAGAAGAACGCCCGCACTGTGCAGGGAGAATTGTCGAACGCCGTCGGCATCGTGACGGGAACGAAGCAATTCGAGCTTTATGGCTCAGGCCGCACCGAAGCCGGAGTCCACGCCCTCGGACAGGTCGCCCATCTTGAAGTAGACACGATGCTCGCCCCGGAAATCCTGAAATACAAGATCAACGACGAGCTCCCAGCCGACATCAATATCCTCGAAGTCGAAAAGACAAGGCCGGCCTTCCATGCACGACACCATGCCGTCTCAAGAAGCTATCTCTATCAAATCTCCCGAAGAAGAACGGCCTTCGGCAAACGCTTTGTCTGGTGGATCAAAGACAAGCTGGATGCCGACGCGATGAAAAACACCTGCGGGCTCTTTGTGGGGATGAAGAACTATCAATCCTTCACGGCTGACGATCCGGAGGAGAAGTCGACGAAGGTGCTCGTCGATGAGGTACGGATGAAGGAATCGGGCGATCTCATCCTCATCCGGATTGTCGGATCACATTTTCTTTGGAAGATGGTTCGACAAATCGTCGGCGTCATCGCCGGGGTCGGACGAGGAAAACAATCTACGGCAGATGTGAGTCGATGGATGAAGAGTCCGACGGACCAGCCGGCCAAGTTGACGGCTCCGNNGAGGGGGACAAACGACTCGCTGAACTCGAGCCGATCATGACGATAAGGAGCTGATCAAGGGGTCCATCATTCCAATCATCCTTCTGTTGACCGGCTTGCTGATCGTGGTCCTCGGATACAAGTTCCTGCAGAAGGTCCGTGAGATGTCAGCGTGGTCGAAGGACGAAGACGACGTCCCCGGAAGAGCGAAGAAGTCCCTTCCAACGGATCTCAAGTCGCTCAAGCTCAATTCAGATAATCTTGAAGATCTAGAAAAACCGAATCCTCCGTCGGATTCCACGACGAAGCCGTCGGCTGGGAGACCGGCGTAGCTGAATTTACATCAAGACGGTGGACGGATCTCGGTGTCGGGGGCAACGATGGGGCGTGCTGAGAATTCGTCGCACCTCTCTTCGCCCGCGTTAACAATCCGAAGTACTCGGAGAAGATGATCAAGGGAGGAGGATCCGCGTGTGCGCTGCAAGCTAACCGTACGATTCTTTCTTGATCTGATTGCCCGGCACGCCGATTTCGGAAAGTCCCGCGAGCACCGCCTCCAGGAATCTTGGCTGTGGCTCGATTCCTTTTTCCTTCGCCGCTTCCCGATCATGAACCGAGATCGCCGGCCCGCACACATAGACCAGGCATGAGCCGGGATCGGTGATGACCTTCTGCAACAACGTCGTCGAGATTCTGCCGCCATAGACGTTGAAGCCGTACGCGCTGGGATTGGACTCGCGCGTGAGCGTGTGGATCACATTCAGCTTGTCGGGATGTTTCTTCTCGAGATTCGTCAGCTCATCGCGAAAAATGACATCCTCCCATGTCTTGTTCGAGCAGACGAACGTATGCCGAAGGTTTTGATGATTCGCCAGGGCATGTTTCAGGATGGAGAAATTGGGGACGCTTCCGGAGCCGGCGCAAATGTGGATGACATGATCCGTGCGAGACTCGACGTTGTCCGGTAGCGTGTAGGGACCTGTGAATCCCGTGACAACGAGTTTCATTCCCCGCACGGTTCGCTTGACAAGCAAAGGCGAGAGGAGCGGCGGATACTTCGTCTGGCCTGATATGTACCGCTCTTCTTTGACCGTGACGGCCAGCCGCTTTTCATGGGGGGCGGAACACATCGAGTATGCCCTTGGCGGCTCCTTCCTCCCTTTCAGGTCTTCGAGGAATGCGGTGAACCGCTCCAGGGCTTCAAACTGGTGGGGGTCAATTGTGAGAAAGTGGCCCGCCTGATACTCAAGATGATCGTTACCCGTAAAGAAAACGAGCGTCGTCGTGTCCGGCGTCTCGACGACAACATCTGACACCATCACTTCCAGTTCCTTGATCCGCCTCCTGGCAGCCTTGTCCGGCAGATCCTCAATCGGCACCGTCTGGTTTGTGTTCATTTATCTCTTTCCCATTCGTGTCAGATAGGCCGCTCTTTCCGCCCGCCTCAATGATTTTGTTTGCGATTAACCTATTTGTTGATACATTTGTTCTCAGTATAAAAAGGTTTGAAGAAGGGTTCAAGGAAGAAATCGCGCCCAAGCGCGAGAGACCCGGACGAGCCGCGATCATCCGTACCTCCGGGAAGCCGTCGAAGCCCGGCGACCTTCACCTCATGGAGAATCACTATGCCCATCTCCACGCTCAGACATAATACCTCCCATAATCGACTCATCGGTAGCATGCCGAAGATCGGCATTCGGCCAACGATTGACGGACGGCAACAAGGCGTGCGCGAGTCGCTCGAAAGAGCAACGATGAACATGGCAAAGTCCGTCGTGAAGTTGCTCCGGGAAAACCTTCGGCACGCCAACGGATTACCGGTCCAATGCGTCATGGCAGATTCGTGCGTCGGCGGAGCGGCCGAGGCGGCGCAGACCGCGGAGCAGTTTGCACGCGAGGGAGTCGGTGTCTCGATCACGGTCACACCGTGTTGGTGTTACGGGGCCGAGACCATGGACATGGATCCGAACATCCCGAAGGCGATTTGGGGATTCAACGGAACCGAGCGCCCCGGCGCCGTGTATCTGGCGGCAACGCTTGCCGCCCACAACCAGAAGGGATTGCCGGCATTCGGAATTTACGGTCGCGACGTTCAACAGGCGGGAGACACAAACATCCCGGCCGATGTTCAACAAAAGCTTCTTCAATTCGCGGGCGCCGGGCTTGCCGTTGCCGAGATGCGGGGCAAATCGTACCTCTCGATGGGTGGCGTCTCGATGGGAATTGCAGGCTCCATTGTCGATCATTCCCTCTTCGAAAGCTACCTTGGCATGCGAGTCGAGACTGTGGACATGATCGAGTTCGTGCGACGAATAGAGCGAGAGATTTACGACAAGCAGGAGTTTGTCCGGGCGCTGAAATGGGTAAAGACCAACTGCAAGGAAGGGAAGGATCACAACCCTGTCAAACTGCAAAAAAATCGTCTTCAGAAGGAGAAGGATTGGGAGTTCGTGGTAAAGATGACGCTCATCGCCCGCGACTTGATGCTCGGCAATCCGGAGCTCGATGACCTTGGCTTCGGTGAAGAGGCGTTGGGCCACAATGCCATCGCCGGAGGCTTCCAGGGCCAACGGCAATGGACGGACAATTTTCCAAACGGTGATTTTCTAGAGGCGATTCTCAATTCGTCGTTCGACTGGAACGGGATACGCGAGCCCATCATCGTTGCGACCGAAAACGATTCCCTCAACGCCATCTGCATGCTGCTTGGCCATCTCTTGACGAACACCGCACAGGTTTTTGCCGATGTGCGGACGTACTGGAGCCCGGAGGCGGTGAAACGTGTTGCGGGACACAAGCTGTCCGGCGCAGCAGCGGGTGGAATTCTTCATCTCATCAATTCCGGAGCCGCGGCGCTGGACGGTACGGGCCAGCAGACAATTAAAGGCAGGCCCGCGATGAAACCTTACTGGGAGATTACGCCGCAGGAGGCACAGAAGTGTCTCAACGCCACAACCTGGTATCCGGCTATGCTTGAGTACTTCAGAGGGGGAGGTTATTCCTCCGGATTCTTGTCGCGCGGCGGTATGCCCGCGACCATGTTCAGGATCAATCTCATCAAAGGTCTCGGCCCCGCCCTCCAACTTGCGGAGGGATACACCGTCGATTTGCCCGCCAAAGTCGATCGTATCCTGCAGGAGCGGACAAACCCAACATGGCCAACGACGTGGTTCCCGCCGGACGTGACCGGGGAGGGGGCGTTTCGAGACGCATACTCCGTCATGAATAACTGGGGAGCGAACCATTGTGTCATGAGCTACGGACACATCGGAAGCAGGCTCCTGACGCTTGCTTCGATGCTACGGATTCCGGTGTACATGCACAACGTCTCCACCGACAAGATCTTCCGGCCAAGTGCGTGGACCCCTTTCGGCACGAGGGACTTGGAAGGGTCGGACTTCAGGGCGTGCACGAACTTCGGCCCGCTCTATGGGAAGCGATAGCGGATCGACTGGACGTCCCGACGGTGTTGCCAATATGCGCGCTCACACTGCGAAATCCAGGATCGAGCTCGTCGTAGATTTGTCTTTCCGGACCAACCTTGGAGGAAGTGAGCGATGCCGTAATCGACGACGACAGAACCGTGATGTCCATATCCACCGCTCATAGAATATCCATGAAAGATCTCGCTCACCTTTTCCGGAACAACCGCGCGTGGACTGCAAACATTCTTGCAAAAGATCCCTTCTTCTTCGACAGGTTGTCACGGCAACAATCTCCCAAGTACCTCTGGATCGGGTGTTCGGATAGCCGCGTTCCTGCGAATGAAATTGTCGGTCTGCTCCCAGGTGAGCTGTTCGTCCACCGCAATGTTGCCAACATCGTCGTGCAGACCGACCTCAATTGCCTCTCCGTCATCCAATATGCCGTCGAAGTTCTGCACGTGGAGCATATCATCGTAACAGGACATTACGGGTGTGGGGGTGTGCAAGCGGCCTTTCATGGTCTGAGGCTCGGTTTGATCGATGACTGGCTTCGTCACGTTGAAGACATCATGCGCAAACATGCCGCGGCGCTTAGCATGATTCCGGACGAAACCAAAGCGCTCAACAGACTCTGCGAGCTCAATGTCATACAACAGGCAGTGAACGTTGGGGAAACAACGATCGTCCGGCAGGCTTGGGAACGGGGAGAAGTACTGACGGTTCACGGTTGGATTTATGACCTGAACGACGGTCTTCTTAGGGACCTTGAGATATCGGCCTCGAGCAGAGAAGAACTCAGTTCGACTTATATGCGTGCCCTCACAGCGAGCAGGTAGGTTCTGAGTTCACGTTGTTCTCTCTCACGCCGATACTGTATGAAAACGTTTCGGGTCCCCAGAAAATCCCACCTGGATTCCGTTTACATTCTCGCGGACTCTTGTAACTCTTCCATTTTCTTCTATATTGAAGCACCGTATCTGCTCAGCGAAAAAAAACTTGTAAAGAAAAGACACTTTTCAGCCCACGAAAGACGCGGAAAACGCGAAATGATTTGTTTCAGCATATAAAAAGCTCTCTGATCGGTTTTAACGTTCGTGTAATTAGCGTGTTTAGTGGGCAATAAGTCAAGCTGAGCAGTTACGAAGCACCAAACTTTACATCCTTCCCTTGTGTCAATGGATCGAGCACTCATACTGAAGCTCATCGACGAAGTCTTGAACGAGACCAACGCACACACCTGTTGCCAGAATGGCGTGTGCACCGATCATCTCTGCGTCGTGCATAATAAGGAGGGTGTCAGGAATATCGTCAGCAGCGGCGCTGACCGCATCTCCGCGGGCGTCGGCGTTGGGACCCTCGAATTCGATCCCGCTCTGGCCAGAATGATCGATCACACTCTCCTGAAACCCGACGCAACGAAACAACAGGTTGAGCAACTTTGTGCGGAAGCAAAACAGTATGGCTTCGCGAGCGTGTGCGTGAATCCAAGCTATGTGAAACTTTGTGCGAGGATTCTGAAAGACACGAGTGTGAAAGTCTGTACCGTCATCGGATTTCCGCTTGGCGCGACATCGACAGAGACAAAGGCCTACGAGACGCAACAGGCAATTCGCGACGGCGCCCGAGAAGTCGATATGGTGATTAACGTGGGAATGCTCAAGTCGGGCGAACACCTGTACGTCGAAAACGATATCCGTGCCGTCGTGGGCGAGGCAAGGCGTCACGGCGTCCTGACGAAAGTCATCGTCGAGACGGGGCTTCTGAGCGACGAGGAGAAGGTGAAAGCCTGCATCCTCGCACAGCGGGGGGGGGCGAACTTTGTGAAGACATCAACCGGCTTCGCGAAGGGGGGTGCGACTGTTGGTGATGTGGCGCTGATGCGAAAAGTGGTGGGGACGTCACTTGGCGTGAAGGCATCCGGAGGTGTGAGGACTCAGGAAGAGGCCCGCGCGCTGGTGGCGAGCGGCGCCGACCGGATAGGCGCGAGCGCAAGCATCAAGATCGTGACAGGCGAAAAGGAAGCCGCCCCGTCAACCTACTAACTCTGTCTCCGCATGACCCTTCAAGACATGCCGTTCCTGACAATGTGCGTGATACTCGCTACGATTGCCTCCGCGTGTGTCTCATCCGAGGAAGCTGGTTCGGGGAAAAAAGTCAGTGAACCGGAATCTGCACAGACGCCGTCCGGTGCCCAATCCGATTCTCTCGCGCGATTGGATTCCCTCAGATCGAAGCGGGGCGGCTTCACATCAAAACAAGACACCGTCCTGGCGGCCGTCGTAAAGAAGTCGAGATCCGGTTCTCGTTCCATCAAACCGATCGAACGACCCGCGAATCCCGCGTACACCGTTCAGGTCGGTGCATTCGCCCGCACAAAGTACTCTCTCCAGGCGCACAAGCAGGCGAAGGAGCGCTTCCCGGAATTCCCGATCATCAACTACTTCGAGCCGTACGACAAGCTTTATCGAGTGCGCGTAGGGAAATTCGATACGCGTGCTCAAGCAGATTCCATGCGAAAGGCAATGGTCAAGCAGTATCCTCAGGACTACTCCGAGGCGTGGATCAACTACATGTCAAAATGAGATACCGCCTTCTCGCATTTCTAATCCTCGCCCTGGCGGGTTGTCTCGATGGCTGCGGCTCAGCCGAGGAAGCCAAAAAATCGGACGACCGCACAGATTCCGGAATCGCCCCCTCAATGAAAATCCCGCTCAGCCGATACGAATCCACTTTCAACCCGNNAAAGATCGGTGCGAAGGAGGACAGCGTCTATGTGAAGTCCGAAATCTTGCAAGGGTATCGGATTCAGATCTTTGCGTCTCCCAGTATCGACGAGGCGAATGCGATGAGATCCGCCGCCTCACAGCGCCTCGGCGAGGATTCGCTCTATGTCATCTTTGATCCCCCTGTCTACAAAGTCCGTGTTGGAGACTTTCGTACTCGCATCGAAGCGAACCAGAAGCTCGGGATGTTGGTCGACAGCGGCTTTCCCGATGCCTGGGTGGTGAACGACAGGATTGTTCAGAGGAGATTGGTACGAGTCAAGCCAACGGACGTCCGAGAACCTAAGGAGTAGTCGTCACTCCTCGCCGGGGTAGATTGTTGACAGATCGAATGAGGGATGGCGATTCGTGCGGCGATGGCGCTTCCCTCAGGAGGATCGTGGGTGCGATCCGCTGGTAGGACAAGACCCGACTCGCCCAAACGCGCGTCTCTTCCTCCCCTTTGATTCCCCTCTGCTTCACCTTCACTCCACACCACACGAACGAGGCAAGCTCTACGTTACATTCTCATACATCTTATCAATCAAGTGTGCATAGCGCTGCTCTACGAATTTCCGCTTCACCTTCATCGTCGGAGTGATTTCTCCGTTTTCAACGGTGAGCGCCTGCGGTAGCAGCTCGAATCGCCGGACCCGTTCGTACGTGGGGAGGTCCTTCTGCAGGCTCTGGATCTCCTTCTCGAACAACTTCTTGATCTTCTCGTTCCTCGTTAATTCTGACTCGCCGACAAATGGCACGCCGGCAGTCTGAGCGTAGTCCTTCAGAATGTCAAATTCGGGAACAATCAAAGCCGTCAGGAACATCCGCCCGTCCCCGACGAGCACGAATTGATCAATGAATTTGCTTGAAAGGAAGAGGTTTTCGATGGGCTGGGGGGCTATGTTCTTGCCGCCGGAACTGACAAAAAGGTGCTTCTTTCTGTCTGTAATCATAAGATGTCCCTGGGCATCGAACATGCCGATATCCCCAGTGCGAAACCAACCATCTTTGTCAATGGCTTCGGAAGTGGCCGCGGGGTTGTTGTAGTATCCTTTCATAATATTCGGCCCCTTCGCCAGGATCTCCCCATCTTCTGCAATTCTGATGTCGACTCCGGCGATCGGTTTGCCGACTGTGCCAAACTTATAGTCGTCGAGCCGGTTGGCGCTCAGAACCGGCGAAGTTTCCGTCAGCCCGTATCCCTCTATGATAGTAATTCCTACTGCTTCGAAGAACTCCCCGAGCTCTCTTGGGAGAGCGGCACCACCTGAAACGAAGAACCGAATTCGACCTCCTGTTCTTTCCCGAAGTTTTGAATAGACCAGCTTCGAGGCAACAGAGTGTTGGACGTCGAGGAGTGTAGACGCACCCCCCCTCTTGCGCGCCCGTGCGTATTCCCTCCCGATTCGAACCGCCCAGTGAAAGATCTTCTGCCGAATCGGCGGGCTCCCGTCAACTTGTTTCATCATCCGGCTGTAGATGCGCTCAAAAAGGCGCGGCACGGTGGTGACGATCGTAGGTCGTACTTCGAGGAGGTTGTCCCTGACTGTTTCTGCACTCTCTGCATAGGCGACCGTCGCCCCGCACGCCATGGCCGTGTAGTATCCGGCCATTCGCTCGAAGGAATGGCAGAGCGGAAGGAACGACAGAAGGACGTCCGTTTCTCCAAACGGAATGACATCGGCTGATGCTTTGATGTTCGATACGAGGTTCCGATGCGTCAGCATCACTCCCTTTGGATTGCCGGTCGTGCCGGATGTGTAGATGATCGTAAGAAGGTCATCTTCCTTATGCGCGGTAAGATGATCCTGAAAATAGGCCGGATGTCGTTTTTCGAATTCCTCGCCAAGAATGAAAACCTGGGAGAAGCCGAAGACGTGAGTGTCGTCGGTCTTGTCTTTCTCATTCATGACGACCGTTCGCTGGAGTGTCTTGACGTCAGCGACGATCTTTGTGACCTTGTTGAGTTGAAAGGCGTTGGAGACGATTGCAAGCTTCACACCTGCATCGTTGAAGATGAATTCGATTTGCTTCGGGGTGAGCGTGGGATAGATCGGAACATTGACTGCGCCGAGGGCCACGATCGCCATGTCGGCCACGATCCACTCCGGCCGATTCTCCGAGATGATCGACACCTTGTCGTCTTTCGCGATGCCGAGGGAGGCGAGACCGAGGGTAAAGAGCTCCACCTGTCTCCGATACTCCGTGAAGGATATGTCGCGATACTTTTTGTCGACCTTGTGCATTAACATCGGCCGTTTCTCGGTCGCGTACTTCTTCGAGATGTTATCGAACATCTCAGCGATCGTGGAGAACTCAACGGCTACTGACATAGGATTTTCCTCCTCAATGAACGGGAAACGTGAAAAAGCTGGACAAATAAAGTGAACGCTCCGTAGACATGCAAGGAGAAAGCAAGCAGTGTCGTTTTCAGGAATCGCTCGCGCCATCCGACGCATCCATCGACGCTGTGAGGTTTGAGTTCCTTCGCGGGCAACACACTCGATTCACTTCCTCTTGGAATGGACCATCTTCGAAGTCACCCGGGAGGGGTTGGAGGCGCGACAAAATTGTCCTCGATCGAATTCCCCAGGTTTTTTTTCGCTTGATCGATCTTCGCTTCCCATATGTCAAGTTAAATTATATCGACTAAAAATATTCCCTAAATTTTAACTTGACAAAGCTTCTGCAACCGCTTATATTGACACCCAGTTGCGCCGATAGAATATGTAGATATCTGTTCTTTACCCTCCCGACACTCGTTGAATTGCCAGGGGCGCAACCAGACATGAGGCGAGTGTTCCCTCCAACCAGAGGGGTTCATCCACACAACTCAATGACAGCAATCAATCCCCAAAGCAGGCCCCTGCCTGTTGAAGGGATATGTTTTCTGGAAAATTCAACTCCACCACCACAACACCGATCGTCATCAAGAAGGAGCAACGCTATGGTTGACAAAGCTACAACGGCCACGACTGTCACGGTGGAACCTGCAGATCACTCCATCAGGGCAAAGGGGCTGGAGTTTCAACGGTACTTCACGAAGCCGGGAGTCCATCCTTTTGATGAGATAGAATGGGAACTACGCACCGCCATCATATCTAATGAAAAGGGTGAAAAGATTTTCGAGCAGAAGGACGTTGAGATCCCCAAGCAGTGGTCGATGACCGCGACAAACGTCGTCGTCTCGAAGTACTTTCATGGGAAGCTCGGAACACCGGAACGTGAGCGAAGCGTAAAGCAGCTGGTCGAACGCGTCGCGAGAACCATCTACCGGTGGGGTCTTGATGGCGGGTACTTCGCATCAGAGGATGATGCGGACATCTTCCATGATGAGCTCACCTACCTGCTGGTGAATCAGTTTATGTCGTTCAACAGCCCTGTGTGGTTCAACGTCGGCAACGAGGAACACCCACAGTGTTCCGCATGCTTCATTAACTCCGTCCAAGACTCGATGGAATCCATCCTGGTCCTTGCGAGAACGGAAGGAATGCTCTTCAAGTGGGGATCCGGAACCGGATCCAATCTCTCGACTCTTCGCTCGTCGAAGGAAAGTCTGGCAGGTGGCGGCACGGCCTCTGGTCCCGTCTCGTTCATGAAAGGCTATGACGCATTTGCCGGTGTCATTAAGTCGGGGGGGAAGACACGTCGAGCTGCGAAAATGGTCATCCTCAACGCAGACCATCCCGACATTCTCGACTTCATCAACTGCAAGGCAGATGAAGAAAAGAAAGCATGGTCGCTCATCGAAGCGGGATATGATGGCGGATTCAACGTCACCGGCGGCGCGTACGACTCGGTCGCCTACCAAAACGCAAACCATTCCGTGCGTGTGACGGATGATTACATGAAGGCGTTTCTCGAGGACAAAGAGTGGTCGACGAAGGCCGTCACAACCGGCAAACCGATTGAGAAATACCGCACAAGCGATATGATGCGCCAGATCTCCGAAGCAGCATGGATATGTGGCGATCCCGGCATGCAGTACCACACAACGATCAACAACTGGCATACGTGCCCCAACACGGCACCGATCAACGCTTCCAATCCATGCAGCGAATA
>DMMN01000270.1 GCA_003453835.1 Bacteroidota bacterium
TGCGCTTTTCCCGAGGCGGTCAACTTGATTATTGAATGTGTGTTCGATGTTTCTATATTACAGGCTGTTCATCAATCAGCCATCGTCGCCCGCCTGAATCACCTTCGTGCAGATGAATATAGTTCTCCTTGGCATCATCTTCTATATCCTTCTTCAACTCCTCCTCGGCTATATCGTCTCCCGGACGATTCGCACCGAAACAGATTACTTGCTCGCCGGCAGAAGCCTGGGGTATGGTCTCGCCACGTTTTCTATCTTTGCCACGTGGTTTGGAGCTGAGTCGTGCATTGGAACCGCCGGAGCGGCCTACTCGGAGGGGATTGCCGGCGTAACTGCCGATCCGTTCGGCTATGGCATTTGTCTCTTCTTCATGGGAGTCCTCTTCGCCGTCCCGTTATGGAAAATGAAGCTGACGACGATTGCCGACTTCTTCCGACTCCGGTTTTCCCCCCAAGCCGAGCGCATGACGGCTATCCTCATGGTGCCGACATCGCTCTTTTGGGCGGCTGCACAGATTCGAGCGTTCGGACAAGTACTCTCGGCCTCTTCCGATCTTTCCGTTACTCTGGCCGTGACGATTGCGGCAGCGATCGTTGTCACCTACACGGTCTTTGGCGGTTTGTTGGCGGATGCAATGACCGACGTTGTTCAAGGAATCGTTCTTATCGCCGGACTGGTGGTGTTGCTTCCGATTGTCGTCGGCGATCTCGGCGGAATCTCAAGCGCCCTTGCGACAATCTCACCCGATCAGTTGAGCCTGCGGCCCCAAGGCGAGTGGACGCCCAGCCACGTGCTCCGGATTACCGACGCTTGGGCGATTCCAATCTGCGGCTCCATCATAGCTCAAGAGCTTGTCTCTCGCGTCATCGCATCGCGTTCACCGATGGTGGCGCGCAGGTCTTCGCTCATCGCGTCTTCAATGTATGTGCTGATCGGTCTGATCCCGTTGGGGGTCGGTTTGCTTGGAAGGCACCTCGTCCCCGATCTTGAGCATCCGGAACAGATACTCCCCATGGTGGCGCAACGCCATCTTTCCACGCTTCTCTATGTGGTCTTTGCCGGTGCTCTCGTCTCGGCGATTCTCTCGACTGTCGATAGCGCGCTCCTCGCGGCGTCCGGTCTCTTCTCCCACAATGTCTTGATTCCGTTGAGACCGATGATGTCAGAAGAACGGAAGGTGCGCATCGCAAGGTGGGGAGTCGCACTCTCAGGTACGCTCGCGTACGTCCTTGCGCTCTTTGCAGAGGGGGTTTACGACCTGGTGAAAGACGCATCGTCGTTTGGAAGTGCCGGTATCTTCATAGTTTTCATCCTGGGATTCTTTACGCGATTCGGAGGTGCAAAGAGCGGTGTGTCGGCACTCGTAACCGGTGCGGTCGTGTGGCTCGCCGGACATTATCTTCTTGATCTTGAGGGCAGCTACGTTCTGGCTCTCACCTCGTCGCTTGTCGCGTATGTTGGTGGCGCACTGTTTGAGAAGCAGGGCACTTCCGCGACGGCAGCGTCTGATGCCGAAGCTCGTTCGTGATCTATACTTTCCTCACTCGCCGGGCGAGAAGGACAGGATCGTCGAGCGATGCTCGTAGCTATTGAGAACCACCGACAGACTCCTCGATCTTGCACATCCTTGCTCTTCTCCCCATTTTGCCCTATCTTTTCAGCGTTTTCCGGAGTAAAGGGTGCTCTCAGTTCACTTTCACTCTTTACTCTTTGTCGTTTTTGAGCACGTTCGCAAGGCGTGGAGGTCTCGGCCGGCGCCTTTCTAAGACCTCATACGTCCAAAAAAGAGAGAATGAAGCAGATCCGGAATTTTTGCATCGTTGCACACATCGACCACGGGAAGTCCACGCTCGCGGACCGGCTTCTTGAAACTACGGGGACCGTCTCATCCCGTGAGATGACCAAACAGGTGCTCGACGATATGGAGCTGGAGCAGGAACGTGGCATCACGATCAAGCTCCACGCAATCCAGATGAACTACCGGGCGCGGGACGGCCAGGACTACATTCTGAATCTCATCGACACTCCGGGGCACGTCGACTTCACGTATGAAGTCTCCCGCTCCCTCGCCGCGTGCGAAGGTGCGATCCTTGTCGTCGACGCCACGCAAGGGGTGGAAGCACAAACCATCTCGAATCTCTATCTGGCTATCGACGCGGGCCTCGAGATCATTCCCTTCATCAATAAGGTCGATCTTCCGAGCGCGAAGACGATGATCGAAACGGTTAAGCGACAGGTGACCGATCTCATCGGGTGCTCGGAGGATGAGATTTTGTTAGGGAGTGCAAAATCCGGTCTGGGGACGGACGAAGTGCTGGAGGCAATCGTGAACCGCATTCCCGGTCCAAAAGGGGATCCAGATGCCCCGCTGAAGGCGCTGATCTTTGATTCGGTCTTTAACGAGTTTCGAGGAGCGATTGCCTACGTGCGAGTGTTCGAAGGTGCGGTGCGCGAGAAGGATCGGATCAAGTTCTTCTCGAACGGAAAGGAATTCCAGGCGGAGGATGTCGGCATTCTGGAGATGCAGCGGAAGAGAATTGGGGCGCTCCTGGCGGGCGACGTTGGGTATGTCATAGCAAATGTAAAAGACGTCCATGACACGAAGGTCGGTGATACGATCACGAATGCCGACCGACCGGCCGCCGAAGCCTGGCCCGGATACAAAGAAGTGAAGCCGATGGTGTTCAGCGGCATGTATCCTTCGAACAGTGATGACTTTGCCGAATTACGCGACGCCCTGGAGAAACTGAAAATCAATGACGCCGCGCTGATGTTCGAGCCGGAGACGTCGCTGGCGCTCGGGTTCGGCTTCCGGTGCGGCTTCCTCGGCTTGCTTCACATGGAGATCATTCGTGAGCGGCTGGAACGCGAATACAGCCAGTCCCTTATCAATACCGTCCCGAACGTAGAGTACCGCGTCGTCAAGACGGACAAACAGGTGCTGTTGGTCGACAATCCGGCGTTCATGCCGACGCCGGGGGAGATCGAGCTTGTTGAAGAGCCGTTTATCAAAGCTCAGATCATCGCGCCAACGGAATACATCGGTGCGATCATGAAGCTCTGCATGGATCGTCGAGGCATTCATAAAAACACGACGTATTTGAGTCCCGAACGAGCCGACATCCACTATGAGTTGCCGCTCGCCGAGATTATTTTCGATTTCTATGACAAGCTGAAGTCGATCTCCCGTGGCTATGCATCGCTCGACTACGATTTCCTCGAGTATCGCGAGTCCGATCTCGTGAAGCTCGATGTACTCCTGAATAATGAGCCCGTCGATGCGCTGTCGACGATCGTTCACCGCGCGAAGGCGTATGAGTGGGGGAGGAAGATGTGCTCGAAGTTGAGGGAGTTGATCCCGCGCCAGATGTTTGAAGTGGCCATCCAGGCCGCCATAGGGAGTAAGATCATCGCGCGTGAAACGATCAGCGCCATGCGGAAAAACGTTCTGGCCAAGTGCTACGGTGGAGATATCTCCCGTAAGCGAAAGCTTCTCGAGAAGCAAAAGGAAGGAAAGAAGCGCATGAAGCAGGTCGGTCGAGTCGAAATTCCTCAGGAAGCATTCCTGGCCGTCCTCTCGATGGAAGAGTGAAGAGGTATCTCCGAGTTCTACCCGCATAATGGGTACGGGCTCATCGGAACCGTCACCAACAAAAGGAACTTGAATTGGCAAAGAGAGAAGAAGCAAAGCAGACCAAAGAACAGGCAGAACCTGTTTCGTTCAAGGCCAAGGCTCTGGCGTTCCTCAAGGAATTTGGGATCGTGTTCGGGGCATTCCTCATCCTGAACAATTTCGTCATCGCCTCATTTCTCGTTCCGACCGGATCGATGGAGAATGAAGTGATGACGGGCGATCTCCTGTTCGTCAACAAGTTTATCTATGGGGGGACATCGCCGCGGAACATTCCGTTCACGAACGTGAGGCTTCCCTGGTTTAGTGTTCCGGGATTTCGGGATGTTCGACGCGGAGACGTCATCGTGTTCGTCTTCCCCGGCTATCGCGATGAGGTGGAGTCTGAAGAGTTTACGTTCTACCTGAAACGCTGCGTGGGTCTGCCCGGAGACACGATTCAGGTGAAGAACCGCGTACTCTCCGTAAACGGAGAGGTTCTTCCGCTGCAGCGCAACCAGAAATTCAGCTTCGGCAGAATGGCCGATCCCACAATGGTTGACGACCGCGTTTTCCCGAAAGGCGCCCCTTGGAACGAAGACAATTACGGTCCGGTCATCGTGCCGAATCGGGGAATGATCATTCCGCTCGGCCCGGATAACTACGCATCTTGGGAGATACTCATCCGACGAGAGGGCCACTCAATCCGCTTCATCAACGGGCAGGTGGAGGTGGATGGAAGAGCGGCCACCGAATACGTTGTCCAGAGAGATTACCTCTTCGGCATGGGAGATCATCGCGACAACAGCCTCGACAGCAGGTATTGGGGATTCATTCCCAAAGAGAATCTCGTAGGGACGCCGCTGATCGTCTACTGGTCGTGGGACACAAATATCCCTATCTACAATATCTTCGCCAAGATTGGATCCGTTCGATGGGGACGGATCGGGACTCTCATCAGGTAAGCCGCGTTGAGCGAGGATATCAGGAATACCGACCCACAGTTGGAACTGACACCGGGCTCCGCGCAGCAAGGGCCGAGTGCCGAAGCGACAGTTTCAGGGAACGAGACGGTCCGGCAGCAGCCCTCTTGGCATCGAAACTGGCCTGAGTATTTCAAGACCGTCTTTGTTACTCTCGTTGTTGCCCTCTTCTTGAAGACGTTTGTCGTGGAAGCGTTCCGTATTCCCTCCGGGTCGATGGAGAACACGCTCCTGGTGGGAGATTTTCTACTCGTCAACAAGCTCGTCTATGGCATTCGGACGCCGCGGTACGTTCCGCTGACCAATGTCGCGATTCCATCGATCTCCCTGCCGGCTCTCAAAGACGTGCGCCGGGGGGATGTCGTCGTGTTTGAGTTTCCCGGGGATCGTGATCAAATGCAGAATCCGGAATCCGTGAACTACATCAAGCGGTGCATTGGCTTGCCGGGAGACACAGTGACGATTCTTGCGGGGCGAGTGTTTGTCAATGGTGCCGAGCTCACACTTCCGACACATGCAAAAGCAGGCTCCAGCAGAAGATTTTCACCCTGGCGGCGCGGCCAGAGATTCTTTCCGCCGGGAGCAGGATTCACGGAGAACCGCTACGGTCCCCTCGTTGTACCGAGAAGAGGTCAGGTCATCGAATTGGATGGATGGAATTTTGAACGATGGAGGGGATTCATTGCGCGCGAAGGACATCGCCCTCGCCTCACCGCAACAGGAGCCGTCCTCATCGACGAGATCGAAACTTCCCGGTACGTTGTCGAACGAAACCACCTCTTTGTGATGGGAGATAACCGTGACAACAGTCTCGACAGCCGCTACTGGGGATTTGTGCCCGAGAACCACCTGATCGGTGAAGCGCTCGTCGTGTACTGGTCGTGGGATCCGACCGTCCCCGTACTTAGCGTCTTCGATAAGCTGACGAGCATTCGATGGGAGAGAGTAGGGAGACTTATTCGATAGTTTATGTTTGATCATTGGGCCGGGTTGTCCAATCACAAAAGTGCAGTCGCCAAAACACAACGATGCCGAGCCTCTATCTCCATATTCCCTTCTNNTTCAACGTTTCGTATGAGACGATCTTTTTCGGGGGAGGGACACCTTCCCTCCTTTCTCCGAAGGCCATCGAGTGCATAGTCGATCTGCTGGCACGCTCGTTCAAGCTGCAATCCGATGCCGAGGTTACCCTGGAAGCCAATCCGGGAACGGTGGATTTGGAAAAGCTGAGGGCGTTCCGTTCGGCAGGTGTGAATCGTCTGAGCATGGGCATCCAGTCGTTCCACGAAGACGACCTCATCTTCCTCAGCCGGATTCACACAGCCGCACAAGCGAGCGAGTGTGTCCGGGATGCCTTTCAGGCGGGATTCGAGAACGTCAGCCTCGATCTGATCTTTGCTCTTCCATCCCAGACAAAAAGGCGCTGGCTTTCCAATCTCGATCAGGCGGTTGCTCTGGAACCGACTCATCTGTCCTGCTACAGCCTGATTGTCGAGCCGAACACTCCGCTCCACCGGATGGTGGAAAGCAAACAAGTCTCGACGATCAGTCTGGAGGAAGACGCGACACTCTACGAGCTTACGATGGATGTTTTGACAAAGAACGGATATGAGCAGTACGAGATCTCGAATTTTGCACGGCCCGGCTTCAAATCGCGCCATAACGCCAACTACTGGAACCANNAGAAGAGGAGATCTTTCTGGGATTGCGCAGCGAGGGGATAGACGTCGCCGGGTTCCGAAAGAAATACAGACGCGATCTCCTGGCCGAGCACAAAGCGACCATCGACCAATTGCTCTCGGATAGGATGGCCGTCCTTGAGGCTGGATGGTTGCGCCTGACTCCTAAAGGGTACCTCGTGTGCGACGAGATCTGCGCAACGTTGCGCTAGGTTCCTTGCTTGGCCAACACCGCATGACCGGTGGCGGGACGGTCAACGACTGAATTTCCGCCCTCCGATCTTCGAAGGGCACGAGCGCGGCGAAGTGGAAGCGCGTTCAAAGTGGCTGCCGGAGTGCAGTCTTCGACTTCGCCCGAGGCCGTCCAAAGTGTAGGTCGGCCTGCCCCGCCTAT
>DMMN01000268.1:0-1788 GCA_003453835.1 Bacteroidota bacterium
AAAAGAAGTTGAAAGACAAAGCATTTGCGCGCAACGTGAATAGGGAGGATATCGTGCTAGGGGCACAGGAACTTGGCGTCCCGCTTGATGAGCACATTCAGTTTTGCATCGACGCCATGCGGCAAGATTCCGTCCGCCTCGGCCTGTGATGAGGATCGAATAATGAACGAGCGGCCTACAGACGTTGATCTTACTCCGGGTGAACGAAAGCGCTACGGCCGCCACTTGATCATGCCGGAAGTCGGCCTGGGGGGTCAGCAGAAGCTCAAAGCCGCAAGAATCCTGGTCATCGGTATCGGGGGATTGGGATCTCCCGTCACCATGTATTTGGCGGCAGCGGGTGTCGGCACGATCGGGATCGTAGACGACGATGTCATCGATACTTCGAATCTCCATCGCCAGATCATTTACTCGACGCGTGATGCGGGCGAAGCGAAGTTGCCCATCGCCGCTCAACGAATTGCCGCAATCAATCCTTTAGTTCATATCCGGCGATACGAAACGCGACTCACCTCCGCCAACGCTCTGGAGATTTTGAAGGACTACGACGTTGTTGTGGACGGGACCGACAATTTTCCAACTCGCTATCTCGTCAACGACGCGTGTGTGTTGCTCGGTATTCCCAACGTGTACGGAAGCATCTTTCGCTTCGAGGGTCGATCTTCCGTCTTTGTTCCGAAGCAAGGCCCGTGCTATCGCTGCATGTGTCCGGAACCGCCTGCCGCGGGCATGGTTCCAAACTGTGCCGAGAGCGGAGTCTTCGGTGTTTTGCCCGGCATCATAGGGACGATTCAAGCGAACGAGGCCCTGAAGCTGGTGCTTGGAATTGGTGATCTCCTTGTAGGGCGACTGTTGTTGTTCGACGCACTCTCGATGAAGTTCACAGAGATCCGCCTTCGGAGAAATCCTGCATGTCCCATCTGCGGAGATACACCGACGATCGATCAACTCATTGACTACGAGGAGTTCTGCAAGCTCGGAACTCGCTCACACCCACAAGAGGAAACACTGGTGCCTTCGCTTTCAGTTCATCAACTCAAAGAGAAACTCGATCATGGTGAAGATCTCTTCCTGCTCGATGTCCGGGAACAACATGAGTACGAGCTGGTGAACCTCAAGGGATACCTTCTTCCGGTTCGAGAGATCAAAACCAGGTTTCACGAGCTCGATCCTTCCAAGGAGATAATCGTCTACTGTCACGTTGGAGGAAGAAGTGCACACGCCGTCCGATTGTTGCAGGAGAGAGGATTCAGGAAAGTCTATAACCTGTCGGGAGGAATCGACGCGTGGGCGGCCGAGATCGATCTCACGTTACCGAGATATTAGGAGATGATGTTACGCACAGACACCTATTTGAGAATCCCGAAATCTCCCTGCGGATCCAATGCGAGATTTCGGGATTCTTACCAGGTGCAAGCCATCGAGAAATACCTCTCTCGGAGAAGAGCACACACCCCCAACCCTCGTCTGAGTCCGTCAGACTCTCGACTTTGTCGAGGAGCAGAGGCGTGTGTCCTTCACTCAACGGCGCGACAACGTGTTGCGTAACATCAGTTAGGAGTATTGCGGATAAGATGTTCAGAGACGGCAAGCGACAGACCGCCCAAAGGCTGCAACGGGGTTGGAGATGCCTCGCTTACGTCCAAAGTGTTGTTAGAGTCAAATGGTGCGTCTCGGGGCTGTTTGCTCGATATCCGGCCGACCGTATCGCGAGACTTATGGGCGGGCCAATAGGTAGGTCGGCCTGCCCCGCCTATTTTGATCAATGTAAGGCAGGCGGGGACGTCC
>DMMN01000268.1:1832-3879 GCA_003453835.1 Bacteroidota bacterium
AATCGAAGGTATTTTGGCTCGTAGATCATCTTCAATCCCTTTATGCTGCTTCGGTTTTCAAAGACCGCTTCCACCGCTTCCGCCGTTACATCGCAATGGGCTTGCGTGTAAACTCGACGAGGAAAGGTGAGTCGCACCAACTCGAGTTTCGGATAGTAGTGATCCCCTGTTTCCTTGTTCCGTCCGGCTGAGACGATTCCTCTCTCCATCGTACGGATTCCAGATTCCAGGTATAGTTCGGCCGCCAGAGTCTGTGCCGGATACTCCGTCTGCTTCAGTTGAGGAAGAAACTTCTTTGCATCAAGAAAGACGGCGTGACCGCCGATGGGCTGTACGATAGGGATCCCGATCTCAAGAAGCTTCTCGCCGACGTACTCCACTTGTCCAATCCTGGCCTTCATGTGATCTTCGTTGACGGCCTCCTCAATACCTCGCGCCATGGCCTCAAGGTCGCGTCCAGCCAGGCCTCCGTATGTGTGAAGTCCTTCATAGATGACAACCATGTTGCGGGCTTCCTCAAAGATTTCAAACTCGTTCAGAGCAAGGAATCCCCCAATATTAACAAGGAGATCTTTCTTACCGCTCATCGTGCACCCATCGGAATAAGAGCACATTTCTTTCAGGATTTCGGCAATCGATTTCTTCTCGTAGCCCTTTTCCCGGACTCTGATGAAGTACGCGTTCTCGATCAGGCGCGTCGCATCCACGATGACCCTGATCCCGTGCCGTTGGCAGAACGCTCGCACTTGGCGTAGATTCTCCATCGCTACCGGCTGTCCGCCGGCCATGTTCACGGTCCCGGCAATGGAAACGTAGGGGACTCTCTTGACCCCGACTCTCTTCACGAGATCTTCCAGCTTTTGCAGATCGACATTTCCCTTGAATGGATTCATGCTCGACGGATCGTGCGCATCGTCCACGATCACGTCGACAAATGTTCCGCCTGCAAGTTCCTGATGGAGGCGGGTAGTGGTGAAGTACATGTTTCCGGGAATGTAGTCGCCCGGCTTGATGAGAATTCTCGAGATCAGATGTTCCGCACCTCGCCCCTGATGGGTGGGTACAAGATATTTGTAGCCATAGTATTGCTGCACTCGTTGCTCGAGATGATAGAAGTTCTTGCTCCCTGCGTAGGCCTCGTCCCCAAGCATCATTCCCGCCCATTGATAGTCGCTCATGGCATTAGTACCGCTATCGGTCAAGAGATCNNTCCGGCGTCGTCACCTTGAGTGGCTCTACAACCTTGATCTTGAATGGCTCTGCCCACGATCGTTTCTTGAGTTGTCCCATACAAACCTCGCAATGGTGTTTCTTCGAAAGAAAATCTTTGTGAAAGTAAACGAAAAATCGGCGAGATACAAGTTGCAGTCATCACGAGGCTGTGAAGGGAAATGCGACGGACCCCGTTTCTTGATTGGCGAGAGGGCGGACTGATGATATCCCGCGGCTGCAGGACAAACAGACACCGCGTTCTGACGATGCAACGTGGACGAACCGCTGCTCGGCCGCACCTTGCTTTTCTTGGCTTGTTCAACTATCTTCACAGCGCATGATACCACAGAGCACTCTCTCCCGGCTTCGCTCGATCGTCGGAGGGGAAAACTATCTTGACTCTGCTGAAGACAAGATAGCCTACTCCTACGATGGTACTCCTCTGCTGAAACAACTTCCTGAGGCGATCCTACGCCCAACATCCGTAGATCAGATCTCACAAGTCCTGAAGCTCGCTAACGATGATGGTTTCGCTGTAGTCCCTCGCGGCTCCGGTTCGGGGCTCAGTGGGGGATCGATTCCGGTTGAGAACTCCGTCACGCTCTTGCTCAATCACTGGAATCGGATTCTGGAGATCGACCAGAGGAATCTGTCCGTCTGGGTTGAGCCTGGCGTTATCACCTCCACGTTGCACTCTGCAGTCGAGGAGCTCGGACTCTTCTACCCGCCCGATCCCGGCAGCCAGACCGTCTCGACCCTGGGCGGCAACGTCGCCGAGAATGCCGGCGGCCTGCGCGGCCTGAAGTACGGGGTCACCGACGACTACGTGATGGGG
>DMMN01000258.1 GCA_003453835.1 Bacteroidota bacterium
CCTTGAACGGCACGAACGGTGCGTTCGCCCACCACTTCCAGGCAAGCGTCGTGTCCTTGGTGACGCCCTTCGCGATGAAACGGTTACCGCCACCCTTCACATCCGGGGCCGCCCGAATGCCATCTTCCCAGGCAACCACGCCGGCCGACGGACTATTCGCACTCAAGATCACGAATTTGTATTCCGCATCACTCGCGAGAGCCGATGCGGGGAACTTAGCCGTTGTCGACCAGAAGTTCGTTCCGTCATACTGACGGCTTCCGCCGTTCCCGTGCTGATCCTCTCTCGTGAGGACGATGCTCGTTCCCCAATCCAGTGGTGCCGTTCCACCTCGGACGCCCATGAACTGAGTATTCTTGTTAAAGCTCTCATTCCCGGCCATATTGATGCGGAACAGCACATCGATTGAATCCGATTCCCTGTATGGCCTCCAGTATTGGTTTTGTTTATTCGGGCTTCCGTTCACGAATTGAATCGGCAACGTGGTGTCTCTCGTGGGCACCACAAGAATCCGATTCCCCGACGGATCCAACAGGTCATTCTCCCAACCCTGATGCTCGATTGAGGAAGTCAGGGAGCTGTTGGCATTCGTGAAGAACTTGTACTGAACCGTGTCACCCTTCTTGAACTTGACCGTCCCTCTCCAGTAATCTCCCGACACGTATGAGAGAATCGCCTTCGAGCCGGGGCTCCACGGGCCGAGAACGGCGGCGCTCCCGCGCACCTGGACAAACGATGTCGGCTTCATCGTATCCGGAACGGACGCGGTGTTTGCCCAAATCGTCACGCTAACGCTATCCTGCGCCTGTGCCGGAACGCTGGACGAAACGGTGATGCTCACAAGGAAGAGGAGCGTCACAACGGCCGGCATCTTATAGCATGTCCTCATAGAGACCTCCATTGATGTGGTGTGAGAAAAAGGAGACGGTTGATTTGCACTTCTGTACGTAAAGAGATTTCAAAAGCTCACGCTTAACGCGAGCGTATTAAGATTTCCAAACAATCCAAACTGACTGTAAGCGTAGTTCAGCTCGACACCTGCAATTCCCTCAAGTTGGTATCGAAGACCGCCGCCGAAAGAAGCTCCCGTTTCGGAATCTTTCTTGAAGAGCGATCGATAGCCGGCGCGAACGAACGCCAGCTCGTTCCATCCAAGCTCGCCCCCGACATTGACGAACTCTGCGTTGTCATTGGGCCGCACGGCGTCAGCGGCGACGGTGAGGCTCATGTTATTGTCCTTGATGAGATCCATAGCCACACCGACTCGAAACATCAACGGGAGCGGCCAGGGATCGGTCTTGAGCTTGCCAACGAGAGTCTTGTTCGATCCAGAGTTGGCCGGATCGATGTCGACGCGCTGGAGTAGGTCGCGGCCATCGAGAGTCAAGTCACCGCCAAAGTTGGAGAACGACATCCCCAGGCGCATGCCGTGCAATCCTGTGACGAACAACAAGCCAAGATCGAATGCCACCGTGCTCGCAGTTTCATTCCAGATGGTCTGGCCGACGTACTTCACCGAGCCGCCCATGGAAAATCGGTCCGTTAATCGACGCGAGTACGAAAGGGCGATCGCGATGTCCTGGGCAGCCCATCGTTCGCCCGTACCGTCCGGCGATTGGACGGTCGTGACATCATCTTCGCCGTAATCAAGGTTCGTGACGCTCAATCCGAATGCATTTGCCCCGTCGATGTTCAGCATCACGCCGAACCACCGGAATTTCGTTCCGACGAGCCATTCGGTGTTCGAGAACGAGATCTGTGAATTCGTGGCCTGCGCAAACGCGCACGGATTCCAGTAGATGGTCGTCACATCCGACGACGACGCGACAAAAGCGTCTCCCATCGCCGTAGCTTTCGCTCCGACCGGGATGCCCAAGAATTGCCCCGCGGTCGTGCCAATCTTTGATTGGCCCGAGGCCGTGGCAAAGACGCATACGACCAAGACAAGAGCGAGAGGGAGCTTTCTCAACGAATCCGAACGCATAGGTATCCGTGTCTACTTGATGACTGCAATCTTGCCCGTTTTCTTCCCGACGGAGGATTCCACGACGTAGAAATAGACTCCGAATGCGACGTCGAGATTCTCTTTCGTCTTGAGATTCCACGACACCGTACCGTCTTCCATATTCCCATCATGGTACAACGTTGTCACGTGATCTCCTCGGGAAGTGAAGATCTGAATCTTTGATTGAGCCGGCAGGTGAATGAAATCGATTTTCCGCTGGCCGCGCCCACTGGTGATGCCGGGAGGAAGCGGAGGCTCCTGGGGATTCGCCGTGACGTACGGATTCGGGACAACCTTCACACGTTCCAGATCACTAACCGCCGATGCTTCGTCAACTCTCGGCAGAACGGTCGTGAACTCCTGGACATCCCCTTTGCGAAACGGCTTTGTTGTGGACACAACGAGCTTGTCTCCGTTCCCGAGGGCATAGACCGTGTCGCTCCTGTCGCTCGGTTTGTTGATGAAAAAAATGTCCCACGTGTAACTGGTTCCACCGGCGGGAGTTTTCTCCAGCAGGATCAACTCATCAATGGGTGAGAGCTTGTTGTTGAAGTCGTTATCGACGAAAATGAACCTGATGTAAGTGCTGTCCGTGAGATTGTAGACTCTGAAATTCACTGGGATGCTGATGGGAAACAGATCAGCGTCAGGACTTGACGTATCGACGATGGTATTGGCGAACCTGATTTCATAGTCGCTTGGCTTGCGATAGCCACGATACCGTTTACCACTCAGCTCGACATCGAAGGGGAAGAAATTGTATACATAGGCATTCTTCCCTACCCATCCCGAGAGGCTATCGACCACCCGGATATCCCAGGAATTATCAAAGTGAAGTTGAACACCGTCGAAGATATCTGCATCCTTCGTCTCGGCATTGAATGGCGATCCGAAGATGTACGGGCTGTTGAACACGGGATAGTACTGAAACGTGATGGAGTAACTCCCGGCAGGGAGGCTCCCTCGTGTGGCGCTGCGGATTTCTCCACGCACGGGATCGAGCCGATAGCTTGATGATGCCACCACACTCCCTTGTGCGGTTCTGACAGAAACCGTGGAGGGGATGATGTTCTTGTGCTGGAGGCGGACAAGCGTCGTGTCCTGACCGATGAAGGTCTCCGATATCGTCTGAAGGTCTCTCACAGTATAGCTCGAGGTCACCCGTGACCATTCAAGCGTGTCGGCGACATCAATTCTGCCATCGCTGTTGTTGTCGAGCGAATCTGTGAGTGAATCCAGGAATTCCAGGCGGTAGGTATGACCCGTAACCTTCTGGTTGTCAACCACTTTGTAGCGGGCCTCCCCGCTCCCATAACGGACTTTCGTGTCGAGCTTGACCGCCTCGATCGGAAAGACATAGCCCGCCACTTTTGCATTCGGTCGAACCACCGCCACATTCACATCGTGCAACACCTCGCCCGTCGTTTGGATTGAAATGAATTTCGTGTTCTCTGAGGGGAAGATGCCGAGGAATTCGTCCCCCCGATCGTACGCAACAATAGCGTAGTAGTATCTTCGCCCATTCTCGACGTCTCGATCCACAAACGTATGCTGAAGTCCCGTATCATCTCCCAGATAGTATGAGAATCCAGACGCGGCTTCGAACAACTCGGCATTGGCACGGAAATAGGATTTCACTCCATTCTTGAGGTCGAATTGCGCAAGGGGCCGATAGCCCTGCGGCGTACCGCTCGCATCAGTGACGGTGAAGATATCGCTGAAGTCCGGATCTGTGGAGCGGTAGATCTTGTAGCCCTCGAAATCCCGTGTCTTCAGTACGGGATCGAGAGATGCCTCAGATTTTCGATCCCAGTACAACGTCACTTGCTTGTCGCCTGGCACGGCCGTCAGGGTCGGCTTGTCGGGCGGTTGCGGGAACTGGTAGTTGCTATCGTAGATTTTCTGAACGGTCTGTTTGTTCTTAAGCAAGTCTGCGATATCATCCTCGATACTGCCGCTTCTCCCGCCGCCATAGACCAGAGCTAATGAGAATCGTTCAGTGCTTCCCGCCAAAAGTGGAAAGTAGCCGGATCCATAGATGAAGTCGCCGTCCTCCCCCCGCTCAGGCCGATTGTTCACGATCGAAGTCGGAACGTCAAAGAATCCCGGCGCGAGGTTCGACCACAGGGATTCGTCATCACCAAGTCGAACGCGGCCGGCGGGGGTGAAGTAGTAGAAGCTCGTCAAACCGATTTGATCGGATTCATTGACGTCGGTCTTGTCGATGTTCGGCTCGCCGGGAAGACCCGTATCCCTGCCGGTATCGTCATAGCCGGACGTGGGCCGACCATCACTTTCTCCAAAATCACCTGTCCCGGCAATTCCGTCGCGTCCAACGTCGTCAAAATCCCGGTTCCAGTCGTTATCATTGTCTACCCGGTCATCGCGTCGTTCATCGATCAAACTCAACGGGCTTGTTCCAAGATTCGATTTGTGGTCAACGAAGCGCAAGGGACGCAAGACATCGATCAACGTTTTT
>DMMN01000090.1 GCA_003453835.1 Bacteroidota bacterium
GAAGGCTTCTTGTCGAGACGTGGAACTTCAAGCCGACCGAATTCGGTATTTACTTGCAAGATCGCATGGAGTACGCAGGGCTCGTCATCAATCTCGGTGCCCGTCTCGATAGATGGGACCCAAGAGCGGCTGACTATGCGAACTATTTCAACTTATTTGAAACAAAGACGAACTACCCGGTTGACGATAGCTTGCGTGCCGAGATCGTCCCCATCCGGGCCAAAGAGAACGTAAAGCCGTATTACTTCTTCTCGCCTCGAATCGGCGTCTCCCATCCGATTTCGGATGAGGCCGCGATGTACTTCTCCTACTCGCGCAACTTTATTCCTCCGCCATTCTCACGCCTCTACGGAAGCTACAATGCCGTTCTTGGCGCGGCAGGGGGACTTCCGCAGTTTGCGAGCTTGCGGCAGGAGCCGATCCGCTCCTCCAACTACGAGCTCGGTGTGCAGTGGGAATTCATTCCGAGGAAGTTCGGCTTCAACTTTACAGCCTATATGCGAGACATTGAGAACTACAGCCAGAATGCGCTGTCGCTCTTTCTTGCCAACGGCCAGAACGCTTTGTACGTTAGCTCTCAGTATGCCGATTCCCGGGGTGTAGAGTTAAGCTTCCAGGCATTGCGGCAAACCTATTTCGATTTCTTCTCAATCTACGGTCGCCTGAGCTATGCCTATAGCTATATCAAAGCTTCAGGATGGACGGGGAATGATGCAACACAACCTACTTCGTTCTCACGCCCCGATACATTAAAGTTTGGGACCACGGTGCCGTTTGACGATTTCAGGTTCTACAATAAGGTTCAAAACAACGTGGCTGGAGGCAACTCCAACCTTACGGGCGGATACGACCGGCCTCACCGGATCAGCTACGTTCTCTTCTTTGAGTTTCCGTACGATGTTCAGCTCTCGTCGGTCGGCACGTTCCAAAGCGGGTTCTACTATCCTCTGACCGTCACAGCGGACCCGCGCGTTATTGGCCGGGAACTTGGTCAGGCACCATGGAATAAAATGGTCGACTTCCGTCTCGAGAAGGGGTTCATGTTCGAGAACATGCGTTTCGCGATTTACTTCGACCTCAAGAACGCGTTCAATTGGACGAATGTCATCGGGTATGACAACACGATATCGGGAGCTCAACTGTGGGAGTACTCCAATGCAGGTAATACCAAGCTCAATGATGGGAATCCCGATCCGACAGGTTCCTACAGGCGAGCCGTCGGACCGGACGGAAGCTACTTCTACGATATCCCGCGTGAGTACTACATCGGCGTGAAGGTTGATTTCTAAGAGAACGTCTCTGGTTGTGAACCACACTACTAATGGGAGTAACATTATGAACATGACGAAACGAAGAGGGTTGCCTGCAGCAATTCTCATCCTATTGTTCGCCGTTGTTCCGGCTTCGCTGCTCGCCCAGACTGCACCCGCCACCTCGGTCGCAAATTACCCGGGCGCAGGCGTGCTGCAGGCCGGCGATAACTGGGAGTCCTTTCTACCCCAAACCGTGCCGAGCTACAGCGAAACGGGAACATTTGGGACACTCGGCATCCGTAACTTCCTCCGGTTTGGAAACTACGACCGGAGTTGGACTACGCCAAGCACTCACTGGCCGAATGCCTATCCGTACACCTTCTACTGGTTCAAGAATGCGATGGCCGTTGAATACAATCCGGACCCGACATTCAATCCGGCATCAATCGGCGGACAGACGAACCCCAGCTATTTTGCCAATTCGGGCGTAAACTATGGCCATCTTACATTCAAATCAACATTAAACGGTGCGAACGATCCGAACCGAAATTACACGCGTGATCCGTACTGGGTTGACGGCACTCGCCGTCAGCATGCCGTGTACGAAGCGGCGTGGCCTACCAACGTCGGCATCGATGTGAAGGTGCGCGCTCATGCATTTCAGGGGCCTAACTGGAACAACCTGAATGACTTCGTTGTCATCGAGATCGAAATGAAGAACACCGGCTATCTTGACATGAACATGGACGGAGTTGCCGAGAAGCTCAACAACGAGATCAAGGCACTCGCCTTCATCATGACGTCGCAAAGCTTTATGTCGATCTCGAGCTACGGTGGAGGAGGCCGGAACAGGAACGACATCGTCCCGACGCCGATTGCCCGCCAGGCAGTGTGGGTGAACGATAACGATCCCAATGGGTCACCCTGGGCGTTCAGCGCGATGTACACAAGCGCCTCGGTCTTGAATCCCGCTGCAGGAAGCGTCGATATCGGTTTCAATTCCGGGGCATTGAAAAACTACACGGATGTCTGGACCGGCTGGGTGATGCTCGATGTACGGCGAGGCGGCCTCCCGGCAGACCGATCGAAGGGCGTTGTGACCAACCCAATAAAAGAGACAGTCTTCGGAACACACCCGATCGGTGTCGGTGCGGAGCGTGGATGGTACGTCTCGGGCGGAAGCAGCCCGCTGCTCTGGACATTGGGGAACCCGCAAGGACTGCATGTGAACGGTGTCGGAGCGTTCTATGTGGATGGCGGCAAGAGCCGGGCAACGAGCGTTGCCAACCTTAATCTTAATCCCAATCCGAATTATTTCGCCAGCGGCACTGCCGGTAATCTGACAACGTTTGTGCCGAAGCCTGCCGGTAGCCGCACCAGACCAAATGGTGACTTCAAGAGCTCCGATCTCTTCGATCAGGTGTCGTTTGAAGATGGAAAAGCCGACGCAACCACCAACTATCCCAATGGCTGGGGCAAATTCTCAAAGGGAGCCAGCAACACAGAAAACTTTAACGGTGATCTCTACAGCAGTGTAGGCCCTTTCTCCATTCCGAAAGACTCAAGCATCACGATCGTCTATGCAACCGTGGCAGGATATCGCCTCGAAGGCATCCAACGGTCGGTGCGCGCGGCTCGGTGGGCGTACGAGCAGAACTACAATCTCCCTCAACTTCCGCCCCTTCCGGACGTGAAGGTCTCGAACACTCTCTCCAAATCGGTAAACGTCGAATGGGATACACGCGCGGAGAGCGATGCGGGATTTGCAGGGTACAAAGTCTGGAAGTCCTCGCAACATCTGAAGAAGAGCTTCCTCGACGAAGGCATGCGAATCGTTGATCGCTATCAGGAACAAATGACGCTCGGGACGATCCCGGCCAATCTCAAGAAACCCATCAACCCGAAGTTTGATGCATTCGGTCAAGTCAATTCAACCTCCCATCAGGGAACCTATCAGCCGGACACGTGGGGAACGTGGGATCTTGTTGCTGTGATTCCGAAGGCCAATCTTGCGAGTGTCCCTACTGCAGCCTCTGCCGGCTACAAGTACAGATATGAAGACAAGGATGTCGTGCTTGGGTTCTCATACTGGTACTACGTCTCGGCGTACAAAGAAGGGACATTCACAGGCCCGGGCGGGGAAACGACTGATCGCATCGAGACGCATTCCACAAACAGAAACGGTGCAACCGGGTTATGGAATCTCACGTATCCGTTTGCCACTCTCAATGCAAACTTTGGCAAGATCCTTGCATCTGATGCCGCCCCAACGGCTCAAGGCCTGAAGAATATCGGTGCCGTCCAGGTTGTGTACTCGGCGCTCGCCCCTGCAGGCAGCGTAGGAAACGTCGGTGTGCGGCCGAATCCGTACAAGAGAGCGGCGTTGCACGACAACAGAGCGAACGTCTACGATCACAAGCTCCTCTTTTATAACTTGCCCCCGCAGTGCACGATTACTATCGTCGATGTTGCAGGCCAGGTGATCGACGTGATTAACTTCAGCTCCTCCGACGCTAACCGCGGAAGCACGTTTTGGGATATGTTTTCCAAGGACGGCATCGAAGTGGCCAGCGGCCTCTACATCTACATTGTCGAGTCACCTACCGGCGATAAGAAGGTAGGGCAATTTTCCATCTTACGATAATCAACGACAACTATGAGGGCAAGACTTATGAATAAGATCTCTTTAATACCCATTGTTGCTTTGCTCCTCTTGGTTTTTGCCAGTGGGACGGTGAATGCCCAGAACCGCAAGGCAGGCATCAATAGCGCGGCCTTCCTTAAGGTTGGTGTAGGAGCACGGCAGGTTGGCCTGGGTTCGGCCGTCACGTCCTTCAATAATGATGTGACAAACATGTTCTGGAACCCCGCCGGGGTGGCGTTGCGAAATGAGATGGGGCAGGCCTCCTTCACGTACAACTCGTGGATCGCGGGCATTACGCAAAACGCATTTGCAGCGAGCTACAATATGGAAGGCGTCGGAACCATCGGCGTCGGGGTGATGACCTTCGGCATCTCCGGCATCCAGGCCGATCGTGATGTCTATCCTGGAAACGCGGTACTGCAGGCGCTGCAAATCGATCAAGGAAGCTCCGGCACCTATGATTACATGGATCTGATGTTTCAGGTGACTTACTCGCGCTACATCATCGAACGGCTTGCTCTTGGGGCATCGGTGAAGTTTATCTCTGAAAAGATCGATGACCAGAACGCGTCGGCAGTGGCCTTCGATCTGGGATCGGTCTACAATATCGGTTCTTCAAACTGGAACATCGGTGCACGGATCAGCAACCTGGGAAGCGACATCAAGTTCTACGACTATGCTCACCCCATCCCGCTCACGTTTAGCATCGGGACATCCATGACGCCGGTGCAATTCGGCGATAACTCGATCACCTTCGCTCTGGACGCCGTGAAACCCCAGGACGGACAGCAGTACTACTACACCGGCATGGAATACAATTACAGCAACATGGTGTTCGTTCGTGGCGGATGGAAGGTCAATTACAGCAATTTCGGACTTGCCGCCGACGGCGTTGATGAGGGAACATCTCAGCGGCAGGGAATCCGGACCAGCCTTGAGAAGGGCACGCTCGGGGCCGGGCTCCGGATCCCGCTGTCTGAGTATGTCGTTTCCTTCGATTATGCTTACACACTCTTTACGGCGCTCGACGACGTTCATCGCATCACACTCCATTTTTCGATGAAGTAACGACGCTCTTCGACACCTTCTTGCTGTAGCCTTGCAAAATAGTCAGGGTGGCGCTCCTTTTGCCCTGACTATTTTGCTATTCCCACCATCTCATGATTGCAGCGATGAACACTCGACGAAGTATCTTACCCACCTCCGTCATCGGCAGTTACTCCTTCCCTGCCTGGCTCGATCAGGTCCGTAATCTCGGAGCGAAGGGGATCCTCACCCAGGAACAAGTGAAGGAAGGCTACGATGCCGCCGCGCGTTCCGTTATCAAAGATCAGGAAACGGCCGGAGTGGATATCATCACCGACGGCGAGATCCGTCGAGAAACGATGGTCTATTTCTTCTCGAAACGCATTCATGGCTTCGATTTCGATCATGCCAGAATGCATGCAATTGGCAACCTTGATCCGACCATCCAAATGGCCGATCCTGTCGTCGTTGATAAGGTCCGATGGAAACAGAACCTGAACATGGATTTGCATTTCACCTTCCTAAAGGAATTCGCTACTGCGCGCACAAAAGTGTGTGTCACCGGCCCGCAGATGCTTGCCAAGCGGGCAACCAATGAATACTACAAGAATGACAAAGAACTGATATTCGACCTCGCCGAAATCCTGAACAAAGAACTCAAAGGTCTCGTCGCGGCGGGCTGCGACTTCATCCAAATCGATGAACCGGTGTGGGTGGGGTACCCGCAGGATATGCCCTGGCTCGTTCAGGCCTTCAACACCATGGTGGATGGGGTTGATGCGAAGATTGCCGTGCATGTCTGTTATGGGAATTACCAGTTGAAGCGACTTTTCAAAGGACAATACGCGGAACTCTTCCCGGCCATCCTCGATGTCAACGCAAGCCAGATCTGTCTTGAGTTCGCCGTCTCGGATGGTATAGGGTTGGAATTGTTCAAACACTATAAGACCGACAAGGAAGTGGCGGTCGGTGTGATTGATGTAAAAGACGAGGCTGTGGAAACTCCGGAGATCGTAGCGAAGCGCATCAGGCAGGCGTTGGAGTACATTCCGGCAGAGCGAATATACATTGTTCCTGATTGCGGAATGAAATTCATGCCGCGCGACCGGGCATTCGGTAAACTGAAGGCAATGGTGGAAGGAACGGCTATCGTGCGCAACGAACTTGGGTTTGCGTAGGCGGTGAGTTGCGAGTCAACCGGGCCGAGGAGCAGTTTGATGGTCAGGTGATTCTTCCATACTTCCTCTTTACAAACATCAGAATAATCAGCGGTGCCGTGAGCAACATTGGCAAAGACATTTTCTTGGTTGCGTAACCTCAGCGATTTCCTCGTTGGAAGCCTCCGGACGGCGCGACATTTCGACCGGGAAGACTACTTTCGGCAACTTGCCGACCAGGGCTTCACCCACGTTACCGTCAACGGTCTGGGAGTGGCGCAGCCGTTCGAATCGGGACCGCCGGGAGACGTGTACTCATGGTTCTATGACTATAGCCCCGATCTCGATCAGTTTGTCGAGAGCTCCTTGATCAAAGGAATGTATCCCGCCGAATACCTTCAGGCAAATCGGGAATATTTGAAAGCGAACGCCTCGCTCGCCAGGAAGTATCATCTCGTCCCCGGCCTCCATATCTGTTCACCCCGCTCGATGCCGGATGAATTCTGGAGCAAGTATCCGTTCCTGCGGGGCGCCCGCGTAGATCATCCTCGTGAGAGCTTTCGTCCCCGCTATACGCCGGCAATGGCACATCCCTCGGTGCAAGCGCATTATCGCGAGCTTGTGCGCAACATCCTGAACGAAGTGCCGGAGCTTGGATTTGTCCATGTCTGGACGAACGATAGCGGCGCAGGATTTGAGTTTGTCTCCTCCCTGTACGCAGGAAGAAACGGCGGGCCGTATTTGATTCGTGAATGGAAAAGCGAGGATGAGATTGCGCGCAAAGCGGCTGAGAATGTACTCTCGTACTTCCGCCTCTTGCGGGATGAAGCGAGACAGGTTAATCCAGATGTTCGGGTAATTTGTGATCTGGGATCGTTCTCCGTTGAGCGAAGACACATTGTTGCCAGACTCGGAAACGGCCTCGATGTGGGATCCTTCGGATCTTTTGAGACTGTGGAGACTGAGGACGAGCGGAATCAGCTTCAACATGTGGGCTCCATCGTTCACGAAAAGCTTGATCTCGCCGGCAGCAACATTATCGGATTTCCGTTTCCCATACTCGTTTACGAGAGACTCAAGGAAGCCGCGAACAGTGGCCGGCAGTGGCTTCTGGTAAACGCAACACCGCGCTCTCTTGCCCCCTATGACATCAACGGGGAAGTGCTCAAAGCGTATCAGCAAGAACCTATCAGCGACATTCAGAACGTTCTTCACGAAGCGGCGGATCGCTGGGTGGGACAGTACGCCGGCACCCTCGTTGATCTCTGGAATCTTGCCGACCGCGCCGTCCGGTTGTTTCCTCCAGGAGTGCCATATTGCACATTTGCATTTCCCTGGTTCCGTCTCTGGGTGCGACCGTTTGTCCCCAATATTGACTTGATACCCGAAAAGAGGCGCGCCTATTATGAGCGGTTTTTGGTGGCAACCTTCAACAATCCGGCCCGCGTTGATCTGAACAACGACATGTTGTGGAACTTCCTCACGGTAAAAGAAGCGGGGGAGAAAAGGGAAAGCATCGACCGTGAAGTTCTTCCTCCTCTCGATCAAGCTGTCGGCATCGCGCGCTCATTACTTACAGCAGTTCCCCCCTCCCGACCTGAGCGTGCAGTATTTCAGGATCTTTCAGATCGGCTCACAGCCGGCCGGTGTTTCTATGTGACCTTGAGAAACCTGACCGCATGGATTGAAGCCGTGCACGGCTATCGAGAAGCGAAGTCTGAAGTGGACAAGCAAACGTATCTGTCGAAGTCACGAGCGATGGCGGCACACGAACTTGACAACACGCGAAGCCTCCTCCAATTGTGGGAACAGAGCGATGTTGATTGGATTTCGATATCCACCGGCGGCGAGTCGGCGCACATCTACGGGGAGAACTTTGGGGAGCTTCTGAAGAACAAGATCGAGTTGATGGAGAGGCATATGAATGACGAGCCATACATCGATCCGAATTTCATGTGGAGAATGCCGGCCGGCGAGTCGTAGACACGGCGTTCACAGCGAAAGGGTAGTTGTGCTCCACACCGTTGACATACGATATTCGAAGGATGAGATGCTTCGAAACAGAAGAAGGCTCGAGAGCGCGTATCGATTCGACTTCTTTAACCGGGTTCCCGTCCTCCTGGGGATTGAACCACGATATCTCCTCGATATTCGAGGCGTCTCGTTTAGGGAATACTTCGCAGACTCCCAGACGCAACTTCTCCATCAACTTGAGAATATAAAATGGCGGATTGAAAATATACCGGACGATTGGTTCAACGAGCCCAAGATCACGGTCTCCCCGGATTTTCAGAATGTAACGAACGCGAGCGGCTGCGGCTGCGAAATCTTCTGGCAAGAAACCGAGACCCCGCAGGCCATTCAACGTCTTTCGACCATCGAAGAAATGGAGCGCCATCAATTGCCCGAATGGCGAAATTCGCTCTGGGGAAAGAAGCTGGAGTGGTTTATCCGGATGAAAGAGCTCGCCGGGAAGATCGACGTTCGGCTGAACGGAGAACGGATTCCGGTCGATGTGACGATCGGCATCAATGGCGACAGTCCCTTCATGTCTGCCGTTGAATTGGCGGGGGCGAATTTCTACGGTTGGCTTCTCGAGGCCCCGGCTCTGTGTCACGACCTGCTCCGAAGAATCACCGATCGCTATATCGAGGTGGAAGAAGAGTACCGGAGCATTCTTGGCCGGCCGATGAAGGATGGACTGAATTATTCGGATGATTCCGCCCAGGTGATCTCATTGAGTCAATACAGAGAGTTCTGTGTGCCTGTAGCGAAACGGTTGTACGAAACGTTCGGTTGTGATCGGCATGACGGACGGATCATGCACCTCTGCGGACGAAACGTTCATCTGCACGAGGCACTGTTGCACGACTTGCACATCACACTCTTGCATGGTTACGGCTCGGCGAACGCGCCGGACGAAATGTCCACCCTGGCCGGAAAGACGGTCATGATCGGAAACATTGATCCGCTGACGCTCTACCAGGGATCCGAAAGCGACGTGGAGCAGGAAACTTCGAGGATTCTGGAGATTTTGGCTGCTCGCGGAGGGATTATTTTGGGGGATGGCTACAACGTGGTCCCCGGCACGAGTCTTTCGAACATGGAAGTCGTTCGGAAAACCAGCGAGCGATTTGGTGTTCCCAAAGCACTGAACAGCGCTTTCTAGATCAGATTCAATCTACTAACCCATTGTATTCTATAGCGAGAAGCAAACCGATGAAAGATTCATTCATTCAATGTGGTCACGCCCGGCTCGATGCGCTCTTTCCCCGGATCAAGAACTTTCTCCTGAGCGACGTCACCGAGTACAACATGTTTGGTTCAAAGGTGCGCGGTTACCGCACGCCGGACGCGCCAAGTCTCTGGATTCGCGACTACTCCGACATGATGCGCGCCTTCAAGTACTGGGAACATGATATGAAAAGCATCGTGAATCATTTCGCTGAAACACAAACGGCGAAAGGGTGGATCTTCGACTACTTCACCATGACGCCGGAAAAGGTCCCGTGTGAAAAGGAAAACTGGGCAAAGTACGTGCGCGTGCCGGTGGAAGCGGACGTCGAGTACCGGTTCATCAAAGCCATCTATCTGGCCTGGCAGGCGACGGGAGACGATGTGTGGATGAGAAAACTGTTGCCGCATATGGAGAAAGCGCTGCACTATGTTCTGACGGACGAGTGGCGATGGGATGAGAAAACGAAACTGGTAAAGCGTGCCTACACCATGGATACCTGGGATTTCGACTACACGGCCGGGCGGCATTCATGGCTCAATTTCCAGATCACCGACCATACCTTCTGGGGAATTATGCACGGTGACAACTCCGGCTACTACGAATCGTTCATTCAAATGGCGGCGATGTACTCGCACCTTGGCGCCGGCAAAATGGCGCGGCGCTGGAGCAAGTTTGCCGAAACATTTCGAAGGAGAGCAAACAGGGTTTGCTTCAACGGCCGATTCTACACCCACCACGTTCCTCTCGTAGCCGTCCGGATTGAGGGCGTTGATGAAGGCGAGCAGCTCACACTCAGCAATCCAATGAACATCAACCGCGGGATGGCCACGCACGATATCGCCGTCTCCGTGATCAAGGAGTATCAAAAGCGCGCAAGGGAGACGAACGCGTTTGCCGAATGGTTCAGCGTCGATCCCCCGTTCCCGAACGGCATCTTCGGTGATGAAAAGATTGTGAAGGGCGCGTACTGCAATGGGGGCATCATGCCGCTCGTGGGCGGAGAGCTTGCGCGGGCGGCGTTCGAGCATGGCTTTGAAGAGTACGGCGTAGCGCAGCTCTTGAAGTACGAAGAGCTGACGAGCAACAATGAATCGTACCTCTGGTACTTTCCCGACGGCCAACATGCAACGATTGAGACCAGCACAAGCCCCGATGCTTCCCCCACCGATGCATGGGGCTCATCGGCAATGTTGTATGCGCTGATCGAAGGGCTGGCCGGGATCGTCGATCAGCACAAGCTCTTTCAAAACGTCCGCCTATCGCCACGTTGGATTGCGGCGGGTCGCAACGAGGCGACAATCCGCTGTGTCTACGGAGCCTCAGGCGCTTCGTTCCAGTACTCATATCTCCATAACGTTGAACAGAAACGGTTCGAGCTCCAATTGGAGGGGAGGTCAGATGTTTCGCTGCATCTCTTGCTTCCCAAAGGTGCGCGGGCAACATCGGTGAAGGTGAACGGAAAGAGGATCAAGCATCGCAACTCCACCGTCGAGCAAAGCTCATATGCCGATGCCCAATTCCCGGTCGGGAAACGAACGGCTGTGGAGGTCGAATACCAATTGCTCAAGACGTGAGTCCACACTGATGATCCACAAGGAGCAACAATGAAACGAAGAGCGTTTCTCAAGACACCGGCGCTGGGAGTGCTTGTCGCCGGTCAGCCGTCTTTGGGGGAAGATAAACGCGTGCATCGGGAATCGCCGGGCGAGCTCTCTCAAGAGAAAGGCCCGCAGGGAGTTCAACAGCGAATGCATCCGGATTTCATCACCTATTTTCCCGGCATCGAGTACTTTTACATCGGAAATGGGGATGTGATGGGAGCAATTCAATACTCGCCCAAAGACCCTCAGGCAACATTCTTCGGCTTCACGCTGATGAACCCGGAGCGCTTCTGCAGAAAATGGAGCAGCTTTCTCTATCATCCGGAACGGGGCTTGGGTGCAACTCGACTTGGCGTGACGATTGATGATCGGGACTCCGCGGTGGATTCGAAAACAGGAATGTATGCCGGCGTGAAAGGCTACACCGTCTCACCCGAAAATCTCAAGTCGTTGAAGTGGAAACACCCCGATAATGTTCCCGTCGTTTCACTTGTGTGGATGGCGGGAGAGTGTGAGGTGGAGGAGGAGTTCTTCGTGCCGCACGAGGGAGCGATCTTCTTCCGTCGGGCGACCGTTCGAAACTTCACGAAACGAGAGCTTCGCGCAAGCCTGAGCCTATCGCTCTATGCGAACTTCGGATTGTTCGACGAGATTGCCACCAACGAGGAGGAGAAGACGGCTCACGCTGTCGGTATCGAGAAGATGAAGCTGATGGCTCTCGATAAGAATGTGACCGTCGCCGGACGCTATGATGTTCGGATCGATCTTGGTACATTAGGGCCCGCAATGGCAACTCATGGAACGTATGTTTACACGATCAGAGATGGCGACCACACGCTGCGGAAAACAACCTTCAACGCGCTCTGGAAAGACACATCCAGGTACTGGTCGGCGCTGACAACGATCAAGACGGGAAACCCCGTTGCCGATTCACTTCTCAGTGTCTCAAAGTCGGGGATGAAAGCGGTCGTTGCACGCAGCGGCAAGATGGATGCGGCCCCCTGGATGTACAACATGGAATGGGTCTCCGATCAGGCTCTTGCCATCGAGGCATTGCTCCACTGTGGCATGGTTTCCCAAGCACGAACCATGCTGGAAAGGAATCTCAAACACTCCATCGGCGTTGACGGTCGAACAATTGAATCGAGCCGATGGTTCGGCTACGACTACACGGAGCTGAACCAAAACGGCATGATGCTCTACGCCGTCTGGGTCTATCTGTGTTGGACCGGCGATCTTGAGCTCATAAGAAAGTACTGGAACAAGATTAAACTGTGCGGCGATTTCCCGTTGCAGGAGGTTTTTCGTGATCAACAAACGAAGATGATGAGAAACAAACGGGAATTCTGGGAGCGGAGCGACACACACGGAATTGAGCAAGGCTATGAAATGGCGTACCAGTTCTGGGTCGCGTTCGGTCTCGAGAAAGGTGCCGCTATTGCCCGAACGGTTGGCGACAAGAAGACCGAGCGTCGCTGGCTTGACGCCTCAGGGGAGATCAAGAACTCCATGCTCAACAATCCGACTTTCAAATTGATCGAAGATGGGCATTTGATCAAGAGGCGGACCGTCGACGGGCGCTGGCAGCAATTCGTTCACCCGCCCGATCGCAAGAGAATGCCTGCAGGGTCGCCCCTCGCCGTTGAAGAAAAACCATCGCCGGAACCGGACACAATCGAAGTGTACCCGATCATCTACGGCTTCATCGACCCCAAGAGCGACCTCTCCGTGAACACATTGAAGTGGGTGGAGCAACTTTGGAATCATCGGTGGGAAGGAGGGGGCTACCCTCGATACAATAGTACGAGCGAGGACAATCCGCCGGCTCCATGGCCGCTCGCATCGATGCTCGTTGCCCGCGCCTATGCCGAAGCAGGCGACGACGACAAAGTCTGGAGGGTCCTCGAGTGGTTGCACTCGATCGGCGGACAAGGCGGCTCATGGTTCGAGCGCTACGGACAGAGCATTACACCTCCCATGCCCCCCGTGAACGAGGTCAACTGGACATGGTACGAGATTCTCGCCCTGTTCACGCTCAATGTCATGGGTCTGAGACCCGAGCTCGATCATTTTATTGTCCGGCCTCGTTTGTTAAGAGGATTGGATGAGATCAGATCGCGCTATGTCCTTCGTGGCACGTATCTCGACCTCACGATCCGTAGATCAAAAGAAAAAAGTATCGCCACGGTCAATGGAAAGGACGCCCTTGTCGAGAACAATTCGATCTCAATTCCCTACCCCAAAAAGGGGACACTCACAATCGATTTCAGTCTGGCAGGATAAGGCATGAAGCGAAAAGACTTCTTTAAAACGGTGTTCGGGACTTTTGCCGCGGCAAACATTCCCGGCTTCAATTCTCCGAATGACCATCCGATCCGCTCGCTTGAGCGATGGCCGACAATTGATCCTGCCGACGAACGGTTCTGGAGGTTCGTCCGGGCTCAGTTTCCTCTCGCGAATGACCGCGCGTATCTTAATACTGGCGGGCTGGGAGCTTCTCCGTACGTCGTGATTGACGCCGTGAAGATGAAAATGGATGAGCTGGAGAAGGTTTCCGAGACGGGTCATACGGATGAGATCTGGAAGGAGATCAAAGGCGGGGCGGCGCAACTTCTCGGATGCGAGGCCGAAGAATTGGCCTTCACGCGCAACACGACGGAGGGAATCAACATTGCCTGCAACGGATTCCCCCTTCGGCGAGGGGATGAGATCATCACAACGACGCACGAGCACGTCGGCAATTCGATTCCCTGGCTTGCGGTGAAGATGCGTGAGGGGATCGTTATCAAGCTCTTTGAGCCCTCCACAACCTCGGCCCAGGAGAATATTGATCGTATCCAAAAACTCATTACAAAGAAGACCCGGCTCATCAGCATTCCGCACGCAACGACAACCACCGGACAAATCCTCCCGATCAAAGAAATCTCCAGGCTCGCGGCGAGCAAGAATGTCTGGCTCTTTGTGGATGGAGCGCAGACTGCCGGTATGTTTCCTTTCGACCTGCACGATCTTGGGTGCGATGCGTTCGCGACGAGCGGGCACAAATGGCTCCTAGGACCGAAGGAAACAGGATTGCTGTATGTGAAGAAAGAAATGCTCGATACCATCCAGGCCAGGTTTGTCGGTGCATATTCTGACAACGGTTTCGATCTGGTGAAAGGGACGCTCAACTTTCACCCATCGGCTCAGCGGTACGAGTATGGCACGGTCAACATTCCGATGCGGGTTGGACTGGGAGCAGCGATCAGCTTTCTCCAGAAGATCGGGATGGAGAATGTGTGGAGAAGAGACCAGGCATTGTCGACGTATCTTTTCAACGGTCTCCATCAGATTCCCGGCATCAGCATCCTGTCGCCGGTGAACGAAGCCGAGCGAAGCGCAATGATCACCTTCCGGCATGAGAAGCTGCAGTTTCCAGAGCTTCAACGTCATCTCAGCACC
>DMMN01000252.1 GCA_003453835.1 Bacteroidota bacterium
CCCCGTGAGACGGGGCAGGCCGGGCGCTCGTTCCATCATCTACTGAATTCTCTCCTAAAATCCGTACGTCAGCGTGACGTTAAAAATCCTTCCCAGTTGGCTGAAATGATAACCGTCATAGGTCATGATATCGTACCGTCCATTGAAGGTCACGAGGTTGGACTGAACTTTGACCTGGGCCGGGTCGTTCACGATTGCCTGACCCGCCGCGTTCAGGGCCTCGAATTTCCATTCAGGGACCACGTCCAGCACGTTGTTGATGTTTGCAGATACTATGACATTCGAGAACAGCCGGTACGTTACCGCAAGGTCCGTGACTATTTTCGGCTCGAAAACGGTTTTCAGATTCGCATCGAGCCCCGTTTGCCTGAATTCCGTTGACCCAAAATACGTGTTGTTCAGGGCGACGTTGAACCGCTCCCAGTCATAGTTTGCCCCGAGGACAAACTTCTCCTTCGGCCTTGAGGTGAAGAACAGCGCTTCCTGCGTCGCGTCAATCACGTCGGTTCCGCCCACCTTGAGAATCGCTCCATCCCTTTCATTCACGAGGTTCAGATTCCCGGCAAGGGATAGTCCCAACACGCCTGGACCAACTTGGATATTCCTGTAGTCGGCCACAACATCGATCCCGGAAGTCTTCGTGGCGATGGAATTCGTGAAGAACTCAACCTCTCCTCCCGTTCCAAACGGCACCCGGTTGCTGATGACGATCCTATCGGACATGGAGATGCTGTAATAGTCGACCGTCACATTGATGTTGTCCGTAATCCTTGCTCCCGCTCCGACGGTAAGGTTCTTCGATTCTTCCGGCGTGAGCGGCTTCACTCCCAACAATCGAGCTTGGGGCGAAACATTGTTGATCAACCCAATCGATTGAATTCCCTGCCCCGGCACAAAGCTGTATTGCACTCTCTGCGTGTAGATCTGGTGCAGGGTCGGTGCCTTGAATCCTGTTGAGTACGAACCACGAAGCGTGAGACGATCCTCCATCGTTTTGAACCGTGAGCTCAGCTTGTACACGAACGCGTTGCCGAAATCGCTGTAGTACTCATTCCGGATCGTAGCCGAGATCAGGAAGGATTCTGTGACGTCATAACCGACATCGAAATAGCCGCCAAAGTTATATCGGTTGAAGATTCCGGAATTCTCGGGCCTGTTTCCGGCAAAAGAATCCGCCCCGATGCCGTCCCACGATGCTTTGTCCCCTTCTACGATCTCGAAGGTTTCGCTTCGGAACTCCGCTCCCAACCCGATGCTCAGCTTTTCGCTGACTGCCCTCGAGATATCAAGATTCCAAACCTGGTGCGAGAAGATGGTTCCACCAGGCTTGAAGGTAATCGGACTGTTCTGCCGGTAAATATAGGCGCCGTTTGCATCTTTGAAGTCGGACCGGTTGTGGGAATTGATGACGGTATAATCCTGACTATTATAGCCGAGCGTAAAACTTGCGTCGATGTTCCATTGGCTGCTTGTTGTACGGAAGCCGAACGTTGCGTTGTAATCGATGAGGTCACCGTCGAAGGTTGGCAAGTAGCCCTTGTAGGAAGCCGAATCCCCTTTGCCAAAGAAGTCCGCCAGGTAGGGGAAAGAGGAGTAGGTCCTCCAATACGGAACCCGGTAGTTGGCGAAGGAGTTTACCTTCTTATAGATATACGCCACGTTGGAATAGAAATTCGTATTCTCGGAAAGGCTCACTCCGGAATTCAAGAGGAACTTTGCAGCCGATGTCGCGGGAGCGGAACTCCTGTTCCCGGCATACTTGTCGTACGCGAGAAAATTTCTGATGTAGTTCAGGTTGTAGCCGCTCGCCGGATCACCAAAGTCTGAAAACTCTCCGTTCGCATCGACAATCCCGGAACGGCGCGCTTCATCAATCCTCGATAGTTCAACGGTATAGTTTGCAAATCCCTTATCTCCGAAAATGGGACTGCCGTTGTTCAACGAGACGCCGAATCGTTCACCGTCCCCTTCGCCGGTCATTCCGCCGTGGATTGTGACATACCCGCCGTCGGTCTGATCTTTCAGGACGATGTTCACAACCCCGGCAATGGCGTCTGATCCGTACTGCGCAGAGGCGCCGTCCCTCAGAATTTCCACTCGCTTGATCGCATCCAAAGGAATGGCGGAAATATCCGTTGCTGTTTCTCCGCGGCTTGGAGAGGTTTGCGTATAGACCAGGGAACTGAGATTCTTCCGCTTCCCGTTGATGAGAATCAGCGTTCTGCTGACCCCCATGTTCCTGATCTCCCAGGGATCCAGGAGTGCCGTCGCATCGTTTACGGGAGTCTGGGAAGTGTTGAAGGAAGGAACCCGGTACTGGAGAACTTTGTCGAATGTCTGCTGCCCCGAGTACTGCAATTCCTGAAAAGAGAAAACATCGATGGGCACGGGCGAGTCGGTCACAGTCCGCCCCGAAGCACGTGCGCCGACGACCACGACGATATCCTTGCTTTCCACGGCCTGCGATTGCAGCTCAACGTTCAACACTCTTTCTTCATTCTGAGCCAGCGTCACGATTTCAGTTCTCGAAGCGTGCCCTACGAACGAAAAAGAAATTTGATGTGTCCCGGGGTTGAGGCTCAGCCGGTACTTCCCCCCAACGTCGGTTGCGGCACCGATGTTCGTTCCTTTTACGACAACATTTGCCCCAATCAGAGGATTGCCGCTGCTGGTCACTCTTCCAGTCAATACTTGGGAGAGGGCTGACAGTGGCAACGAAAGCGCTATTACGAAGAACAGCAAATGCAGTGCAGAAACAAGTCTACGCATAGACCCTCCTTACTATTTGGTGATTGGTTTGGTGCGAATTCCGTATTGGTTGCGGAACGGTTGAATATAGAACTATTCCCAAATCTAGTCAAGACCGATTTGACTTCTCAATTCCGACAAACGAAGATGGATTCCCGGCTGTGGAGAGCTTATCTCATCTGAAGCGCGGCAAGCTCCAAGATCGGATTTAGCGTGTTTGCTCATAAACCTTGGAAGGGCGCTTGTGCTCTTGAACGGTTTTCGACAAACCAGGTGGGCGATGTGACGCCGTCCAAAAGGTCCAATACACGAGTCTGCGAGAGTCGAAAGTTTGGGAGTTTATCCCCGGAAGTCTGCAAGGGCAGGGTTCGGGCAGGATGTAGAAGGGTAGGAATTTTAGGTTTTGGTAATGTGCGTCTCGCTTCTTAGATTGTGCCTCCAGATCTCTACGGAAGGATGCCGATAATGGGTGTTGCTTCACATTTGAATATCAGGATTGAAGAGTACGACGCACGAATCCGCACATTTGTGCCAACATACGAGGAAATGATCTCCGCGGCCGCGGGGGTGTTGAGGCTTCTTCAGAATCGGTCCCCGACGATTCTCGACCTTGGCATCGGCACGGGTGAATTGGCAGAACGATGCCTCGCGGTTTGCCCCGACGGGACGATGATCGGCATAGACATCGATCCGGCGATGCTGGAGGTTGCCCGGAAGCGCCTGGCAAAACGCTCAGCGCCAAGGCTCATCAAAGGCGATTTCCGTGAGATCGCCCTGCCTCACTGTGATGCGATCGTCGCTTGCATTGCGCTGCACCATGTACGGTCGGCGGAAGAGAAGCGGGAACTCTATAAGAAGTGTGCTCAAGCCCTCCGGCCGGGGGGTCTTTTTGTCTCAGCCGATTGTTTTCCCGCGCGTGAACCACGGCTCGCACAAGCGCACCGCGAGTTATGGCTCGCGCATCTGGAGAAATCCTACTCGCGCGCAGAGGCAGAGAATCACCTCACCTCGTGGGCCGGTGAGGATTTCTACTTTCCGCTCTTGGATGAACTGGAATGGTTGCGTGCAGCCGGTTTGAAAACGGAGGTTGTCTGGCGACAGAATGCGTTTGCCGTTATCATGGGAAGTCGTTCGAGCTAGGGAGGGCATTGTCTAGAGAGGGACGTCACGTCAAATGCACCGCTTTAGTTCATTCCTGCCTAATCCACAAAAACGGCAACGCCCCTGCGTGGGGGCGCTTCCGTTTTCTGCGCGTTCTTCGCCTCCCGCCGTGATCCAAGCGGGATGTGCGGGGGCTCCCTTTTTCCGACCGTCACAACCTGCCCCCACCGCGTCTTTCAGACGTGTCGTGATAGGTGGAAATTATCCCGTCGGTGAACAGATTGGATTTACACGGTGCGCGGATCGGTTACAAGCCCTCTCACCGCCGAGGCCGCGGCGACTACAGGGCTGCAGAGATAGACCTTGGAAGTCGGATGGCCGTTGCGACCCTTGAAGTTGCGGTTGGTCGTGTAGAGACCTACTTCATTCTCCGCAAGAATCCCCATGTGCCCGCCGATGCAAGGGCCACACGTCGGCGGACTGATTACGGCGCCCGCTTCGATGAACGTTTCGAGCAAACCTTCCTGCATCATCTGCAAGTAGATTTCTTGAGTCGCCGGGATAACAATCAGTCGAGCATACGGCGCGACCTGCTTTCCTTTGAGTATTGCCGCTGCGGCCCGGAAGTCTTCAATCCTTCCGTTCGTGCATGAGCCGATGACAACCTGATCAACCTTGATCGAATCCACCTGCGTTATCGGCTTAACGTTGCTCGGCAGGTACGGGAACGCGACCTGCGGCTCAAGGTTTGAAACATCGATTTCCACTACCTCTTTGTATTCGGCATCGGGGTCAGACTTGTAGATCGTGTAGTTTCTNNGCCATGTTGCAGATCGTGAACCGGTCGGAGAGCGGAAGCTGTTCAATCACTTCGCCGGTGAATTCAAGCGCGCAATACAGAGCCCCCTCGACACCCATCATTCCGATTGTATGCAGGATGATGTCCTTTCCTCCCACCATCTCCGGCAGCTTCCCTTTGTACACGATCTTGATCGTTGGCGGAACTTTGAACCAGTTCTCACCGAGCGCCCATGAGGCAGCCATATCGGTAGAGCCGACACCCGTGGCAAACGCCCCGAGCGCCCCGTATGTGCACGTATGCGAATCTGCACCGATGACGAGATCACCGGGAACGACAAGTCCGCTATCCGGCACAATGCAGTGACAGATTCCGGAGCGTCCGACTTCGAAATAGTTTTTCACGCCATACTG
>DMMN01000260.1 GCA_003453835.1 Bacteroidota bacterium
AGAACCGGTTGAGATCGCTCATCTCGTCACACTCTCTGGTGGCGGATCAGATCCCGCAGGACGCGGGCGGCGCTGGCTTCCTCGGGGCGTATGCCTTCGAGTTTCCTGGCGAGGTAATCGGAGATTTCGACGATCCCGTCCCGCTGGTTGAAAAAGTCGGGGACATTGTAGGAGAGGTGCTTTACAACTTCGTCGCCGTCAACCTCCTTCTGGAGTTCCATCAGGGCATACAGGATCCCGCGCATGGTGGAAGACGCGAACTCCGAATCGCCCGACATCTCCGCGCGCCCGAAATCGGCTGCGCTCTTCAGGCGGGCGGCATTGGCGCGCTCACTCGCCATGAAGGGGCGGAAATCCTTCACCTTGAACGCTTTCGCAAAGTTTTGGTAGTTGTCCAAGGTCTTGTACCCCTGTGCCTCAATGTCGAGCATCTTTAGGTAGAAGCGCTCTGAGGGCTGGATCTTATCCCAGTAACTCTTTTCGATTCCCTGCGGAACGAGACAGCAGTTAGCGGTCTCGACAGCGAAGGTGATGAGATCGTCGACGAAGGTGGTTTGCCCTTTCACCCGTGGCCGCAACGCCTCGACAGTCATGTCCTTGCCGTCGATGACAGCGTATCGGGTCAGCACACGAAGGGCAGCAGCGTATCCTGCCATCTGCAGATCGGCGTCAGAGAAAAGGTTCTCGTTCCGGTTGTGACCCTTCGCCTCCTGATTGAAACCGGTCAGGGTGCTGACCTGCTCTTCGACCTCATCTTGTATGTCCATTGCGAGGTCATCCCGGGAGGTTTTCTTCTCGCCGAGGCGCTTGCGAAGCACGAGCAAGACTGTACCTTTAACATGATGATTCCCTTTTCCACGTATTGCGCTGTCAGTCTCGGTAACGACATACCACGCGGCGGTTACTCGAAGCCCCGAAGCCCACACGATGTTTGCCATGTCCGCCCAGATGGAGCCAGACTGGTGTGTGAACATGATGATTTGGAGGCCATCGGCCGACATCATTTCGGTCATCCGCTTATAGGCGGCAACCATCCCGAGTCTAAACTCCTCGTCCTCTCCCTTGATCGCCAAAGCGCGGCGGGAATCCCAAGTCCAGCCGGCAAACTCCGGTGGTGGGTTCTTTCGAAGCCATGCAATGAAAAACTCAAGAATCTCCTCGTACTTCACCGCGTCGCCATACGGGGGGTCCGTGACAAATAAATCGGCCTCACACATAGGTATTTCAGTAACGGGCCCGGCACATACTGACAAAGATATGCCTTCTGGTAAGGAGAAACCCTTGTAGTTGGCAAGAGCTAACGGGAGAACACTCGCTGTTGCTCTGGATCCATATGAATACAACGTATTTAGCGCTTGGTTGTAGAACGAATCGGCGACATTGTTACTTGCGCCGCCAATTTGTTTCCCGGAGCCATCCTTAGCTCTTCGGGCAGGGGAGGTTGTCCACCGACACAGTTTGCTGCCAAAATTCAAAATTTGCGTAAAACCAAATGCGTTGTCCGCCCGAATATTCTTTTTGTACATTGCCCCAATCATTAACTGTCTTGGATTAAATAAGTGGTGCCAGTGGGTCCAACCGCGCTCGCGATAGAGGCGCTCGGTTTCGTCCCCCGGCTCTATGACCATATCCGGCACCCAGCCCTTTTCCTGCCACTCTGCGAGATGGGCTGAAACGTAATCAGTAACCTTCTTTTCACGGGCCAAGTCTTTGCTCGTTACTGACCGGAACTTGCTCTTGGGCCTGCGGCGACTCCCCACAGGAACTTCTTCCTGCCATTGGATGGCGTAAAGACGCTCCCGATAAACGTCAGTCTCCCGGAATACGATGTCTGTCTTTTCCCATAGGCGGAGGCGGTTCTTCGTCGTTCCGCCCCCCGCTGTGTAGTCTCCGCGAAGCGTCGTGAGTTTTGTCTGGAATAGCTTACCTTCAATTGCGTGTTCCAGATATCCGTCGACAATCGTCCCTCTTGCCGCTTCCGCCATCTCTTTGGCGGAAACGTCGGAAACGATCTCTATCTCGTACCGCTTGTTCTTTTTGTCGGGAACAAGCCTGGCTACAACAGCGTATCCTATGCTTACCACTCGTGTGGGAAGCATGGGAACGATCCACCCAGACTGCGGGCAGGTAGTCTCCAGGCAGTAAAGAAAGACCTTTGCCCTCCGTCCTCTCTCGTCCATTTCGACACCAAGGTCATCTATCTCACGCTGAACTTTCTGGACCAACTTTTCTTGAGCCGTTGCCAATTCTTTCCTCTTCTCTTCTGGGGCTCCGACGATATTAAAGGCTCCCCACGTCAACATACAGGCAACGGGATTTAGGTCGGACGCATACACGTCGCATCCAAGACGTGCGGCCTCAAATGGAATTTGCCCGGAGCCGCAAAAGGCGTCCACCGCGCGCGGACGACGGCCGAACCGCATAAGGCCAAGTTGTTCCACCAGTTCCGGTATTGAATTGGCGCGTGTCCCAAGATGTGCGTTTACGTCATCCCATATATGAGCGCTCATTTCGCTTCCGCACGATTCCGGACGGTCAGAGATAATCACCAAATCAAGGTAATTCAACGGTGGTAGCGCCCGGGCCTCGATCTGGCGGCGCTCCGGTTCTGGAACTTCGTCTCGCCACTTGATCTTGGGGATCTTCCCGCCCGACGTCACATACTCTTCAACTAGGAAAGGGGCGTTCTTCGGGAGCGACCCCGGCGGGTCCACCGTGAAGTAGCGCTCAATTTCCTGAAGCGGCACTCGCGCAACAATGTCCTTTGACTTGATCCGTCCAATGCGGACGACGAATGATTCGTCGTCCATCCCCATCAACTTCTCGAAGATTTCCAGATCTCGCTTCAAGTTACCGGTGGCTGGTAGTAGTGCGCCAAGAATGCACGCCTTGTTCAGGATTAGCGGTTTACGTCCCTTCCAGAAATTACCCAACGCTGTGAGTGTTTTCCCTTGTCCTGCCATTTGCTCTTTGTACGACTCGACGGACAGTTTCTGTGCTGGAAAGATGTGCTCGATGAGCGCCGGGGCGTCTTTCAGGGAGAAAAGGACGACCTTACCGCTTCCTGTCATGGGCGTATCCCGGAAAGGAGCGAGAGCTGGACATCCTCTATGGCCTGCGCGGCCTTCCTGCGCTTACTGGCAATCCTCGTGTCTACCCGGCCGTCGGAGAGAGCGAAGAAGAGCGCCTTGCGCCAACCGCGTTCCTGGTCTTCGGCCAATCCGCCTTCAGCCGCCGTCATGGAGAAGAGCCACCACCGTTCCTCCGGACGAAGCGCCGACCATTTCGAGCATATGACAGGTCCCTTGTTCTCGTCCGGGGTTGTCTGCTCGGCGGCCCAGGCCAGAACACACAGTTCTTTCCCGAGAAGCCGGTCGACCTTGTTCACCCCCACTTTCCAACGGCTGGTCGTCAACTTCCTTTCCTTCAACCGCTCGTTGAAATCCTTCCGCGCTGCCTCAGCGATGGAAGACCAAACAGTCCGGGAGAGAACCGCCCTTACTTCTTCGGTGGGTAACCCTCGCTCTCCGCCATGGTAACCATAGTCCTCGACGATGCGGACCTCGCCATTCCTTGCCGCGGGGATCTCGACAAGGAATATATGTGCTTCGAACTCCCCCGGCGCCCCGAAATCGACCGTTACGAGCTTCTTCGCCACTACTGTTCGACCTCCGTCTTCCCGATCTCGATACCGAACGTCTCGGCGAACTGCTTCAGGTCGTGGCCGGAGTTGAAGTACGCTTTTCGGAAGCGCATCGTTACCGGTGTCTGAGCGTCGAACTTGACCATGATTGATTCAAGAATCTTCTCGACGTATTCGGCCTCGACGCGAAATTCCCCCAACGTGATGTTGGCTACCTGCGTCCCGCTCCCGATCATTATGTCGACTTGCTCGAACCCAACCGATTTCGCCTTGGCTTCGGTCAGCCCCCGGAATGTCTTCTCCCGGGAATCGAGGCGTTTTTTCGTCGGCGGACCGACCAGTACGGCAGGCTTTGCGTCGTCGATAACGGCGCCCTTCTCGCTCTTCGCCGGGAATCGGAATTCTGCTTTTGCCTCCAGTTTGTCAGCCTCGGCAAAGACCAGTACTCTCGTTTCTCCGTTCCCGATC